>UROL01000126.1 GCA_900549495.1 uncultured Eubacteriales bacterium
GCATAGTAGAATGGTATCGGTTATAATGCAATATACATGATGGGGGAGGATGGCACTTATGAAGGATTTGAGCCTTTTGGTCTGGCTGACCCAGCTGGGGCTGAGTGTTGCGTTCCCTCTTGCGGGTTTTGTATTGCTGGGCCTTTGGCTGCACCGAAGCGTGGGCTGGGGCGTTTGGGCCGTCTGGTGCGGGATTGCACTGGGCCTGATTTGCGCCATCACCGGCTTTCGGGACTGCCTGAAAGCCATGGACAGACTCAGCAGCAAAAAACGTGAAAATGATACGTCTGTGAGTTTCAACGACCATTCGTAAGTAAGGAGCATATCACATGGACAGCCGCAAACAGATTCTTCGCCAAACCGGGGAAATCGCCCTGGGGGTGGCTCTGTGCACTGGGGCGATGCTGATTGTCTACTATGCAATCGGCCAGTTTACCACCCGGGTGCTTTATGGCGCAATCGCCGGCTTCTGCCTGGGGGTGGGTAATTTCCTGGTAATGGCCATGCTTGCCAGCCGGGCCGCCGACAAAGCCCAGGCCCAGGATGTAAGCGCCGGTAAGGTGCTGATGCAGGGCTCATATTTGGGCCGGATGATTCTGCTGTTTGTGATTTTGGTGGTATTGGTCAAAATTCAGCTGTGCGATCCCCTGGCCATGGTGATACCCCTGGTATTCGTCCGCCCGGTGATTACCGTAACAGAACTGCTGATTAAGAAGACATCCAAGGAGGAACCTTCAAAATGAATGTAGAAGTAACCGGCCCTTCCATACTGTTTTCCCTACCGATTCTCGGCGGAATTGATATCACCCAGACGTTAATCTCCTCCGCCGTGGTGACGGTGCTGCTGTGCGTCAGCTTTATTTTGCTGGGCAAGGGGCTGACCAAGCGCCCCGGCGGCAAACAGGTTCTGGTGGAAAAAGGCATCGGAATGCTGTATGATATGACCATCCAAACCATGGGTGAGCATAACGCCAAGTGGTTCCCCTTTATCTGCACCCTGTTTCTCAGCAGTATCTTCGGAAGCCTCATTGGCATGACCGGCTTTCTCCGCTCCTCTACTGCGGATTTGAGCACCACACTGACCTGGGCTGTGATGGTCAGCGTGATTATCTGGTATAACAACATCAAGGCAAACGGCTTTTTGGGCTGGCTCAAGGGCTTTACCGAGCCTGTGGCTGTCATGACTCCCATGAACCTGGTGTCCGAGGTAGCGCAGCCGGTTTCCATGGCCTTCCGTCACTTCGGCAATGTGGCCGGTGGCGGCGTGATTACCTCCATCCTCTACACTGCCCTTTCCATGCTGTCTGCCATTATTCTGAACGCCATTGCATCCAGCGGCATTGCCGTCTCCATTGTGGTGATGGTTCTGGCTGTCGGACTGCTGGTTTGGAACAGCCGGGATAAAAAGACCTGGCGGCTGATTGTGGGCATTCTCTTTGCCCTGCTGGGCGTGTTCGGTCTGCTTCAGGCCCTGGATATCGTTTCCGGTGTGCCGGTGCTGGCCCTGGGCATTCCCGCCGTTTTGTCGCTGTACTTTGATATTTTCTCCGGCTTTGTCCAGGCTCTGGTGTTTACCCTGCTGACCATGGTGTATGTGGCAGGCTCCTGCCCCGAGCCGGAAGAAGCAGCGGCATAATCATTCTTTTGTCAACCATAAAAAAATTATAAATAAAACATTAGGAGGATCTTTTTATGGAATTAGCACAAGGCATCGCAATTTTGGGTAAGGCTCTGGGCGCTGGCCTCTGCATGGGCATCGGCGCTATCGGCCCCGCTATTGGCGAAGGCAACGCCGTCTCTCACGCTCTGGAGGGCATGGCCCGTCAGCCGGAGGCAACCAGCAATCTGCGTACCAACATGATTCTGGGCTGCGCCATCACCGAGACCACCGGCATCTACTCCCTGCTGATTGCATTTGTTATCATGTTCGCTCTGTGATTCCCTTTCGTTTACTGAATTCGAAAGGAGGAAATCACAATGGGTACTGAAGGATTTATCAATGTAAACTTCTGGACCGCTCTGTTTACCCTGCTCAATTTTCTCCTGGTGCTGTTCGTCGGTAAGAAATTCCTGTACGGCCCGGTCATGAAAATGATTCACGACCGTCAGAAGGAAATCGACGACATGTATGACGCCGCCAGCTCCGCCAAGGAGCAGGCCAAAACGCTTCAGCTGGAGTACCAGCAGAAGCTGAACGACGCCTCTGCCACTGCCGACCGCATGGTTCAGCAGGCCGTGACTCGCGCCCAAAACCGGGAAGAGGAGATTCTTCGCAAGGCAAATGCCGATGCTGCCGCCATTATGGACAAGGCAAGCTCCGACATTGCCCTGGAAAAGAAGAAGGCCGTCAATGATGCCAAGAACGAAATCTCCGGTTTGGCCCTGGCGATTGCCGGTAAGGTAGTCGAAAAAGAGCTGAAAAGCGAGGATCAGTCGGCAATGATTGACCGGTTCATCAGTGAATTGGGTGATCAGGTATGACACAGGCAGGAACAGTTTACGCCCAGGCGCTCTATGAGCTTGCACGGGACAAGGGACTGGACGAAGGCATTCTCTCTGAGCTGGCGGCTCTGGAGACATGCTTCCGGCAGAACCCGGATTATATCCGTCTGCTCCGCTCCCCTAACCTATCAAAGGAAGAGCGTTGCCAGATTCTCGACCAGGGATTTCGTGGAAAAATTCAGCCGTATCTGCTGAACTTCCTGAAGATACTGGTGGAGAAGGATTATATCCACTTGTTCCCCGATTGCTGCCGGGCCTTCACCCGGCTGTATCAGCAGGAGCATAACATACTCAGCGTAACGGCCTATACTGCCGTAGCCCTGAGCCAGGCGCAGGAAGCTGCATTGAAAGAAAAACTCTCTGGCATTACCGGCAAGACCATCTTGCTGCGTAATCAGATCAATCCCGAAATCCTTGGCGGTGTGAAGCTGAGCTATGATGGACGATGCCTGGATGACACGGTATCCCATCGGCTTGATAAGGTTCGGGATATGCTGAAAAACACCGTACTCTGACGAGAAAGCAGGGACAGTATGGAACTAAGACCCGAAGAAATATCCAAAATCATTCGTAGTCAGATTGAGAACTACGAAAATAAGATTGAAGCCAGTGAAACCGGCGTCGTGATTCTGGTGGGCGACGGTATTGCCAAGGCTTCCGGCCTTGATAACTGCATGGCAGGCGAGCTGGTGGAATTCCCCGACGGCTCCTATGGCATGGCGCAGAACCTGGAGGAGAATACGGTTTCCATCGTTATTCTTGGCTCCGATCAGGGCATTAAAGAGGGCGACACCGTCAAGCGTACCGGCAAGGTGGTCTCCGTGCCTGTGGGCCCGGGGCTGATTGGCCGGGTTGTCAATGCGCTGGGTGAGCCCATTGATGGCAAGGGGAACATCTCTGCCCAGGGCTACAAGGCAATCGAATCCCCGGCCCCCGGCATTATCGAGCGTCAGCACGTCAGCCGCCCCCTGCAAACCGGTATCAAGGCAATCGACTCTATGATTCCCATCGGCCGTGGTCAGCGTGAGCTGATTATCGGCGACCGGCAGACCGGCAAGACCACCATTGCAACAGATACCATTTTGAACCAGAAGGGCAAGGACGTTATCTGCATCTATGTTGCCATCGGTCAGAAGCGCTCTACCGTTGCACAGCTGGTTGAGAATCTGACCCGGGGCGGCGCAATGGATTATACCATTGTGGTCTCTGCAACCGCCTCTGAGCTGGCCCCCATGCAGTATATTGCCCCCTACTCCGGCTGCACCATGGGCGAATACTTCATGCACCAGGGCAAGGACGTGCTGGTGATTTATGACGACCTGAGTAAGCACGCAGTGGCATATCGTGCCATTTCCCTGCTGATTCGCCGTCCCCCCGGACGTGAGGCCTATCCCGGCGACGTCTTCTACCTCCACTCCCGTCTGCTGGAGCGTGCAGCCCAGCTCTCCCCTGAATTGGGCGGCGGTAGTCTGACGGCTCTGCCCATCATTGAAACCCAGGCAGGCGACGTGTCCGCCTACATTCCCACCAACGTCATCTCCATCACCGACGGCCAGATTTTCCTGGAAACCGAGCTGTTCAACTCCGGCATTATGCCCGCAGTGAACCCCGGCATCTCTGTGTCCCGTGTAGGCGGCGACGCCCAGATTAAGGCCATGAAGAAGGTGTCCGGCTCTCTGAAGCTGCTGTATTCCCAGTACCGTGAATTGCAGAGCTTTGCCCAGTTTGGCTCTGACCTGGATTCTGATACCAAGGATCGTCTGGAATTGGGTGAGCGGATTGTGTCCGTGCTGAAGCAGAAAAACAACTCCCCCAAGGAAGTGGCGCAGCAGGTGTGCATCATCTACGCCGTTATCAATGGGTACCTGCATTCTATCCCTGTAGAGAAGGTTCCGGAGTTTGAGCTGCGGCTGGAAGAGCACATGCAGAACCATCACGACGATGTGCTGAAGGCAATCCGGGCCTCCGGCAAGCTGGAAAGCAACACCGAGGCTGCCCTGAAGGCAGCACTGGACGAGCTGGTTAAGCAGTTCTCTCCTGTGTAAGGAGGGCTGAGTATGGCTGGCGTATCTACCAAGGAAATCAAAACCCGCATCCGCAGCATGGAGAGCACCAAGCAAATCACCAAGGCAATGGAAATGGTGGCCGCTTCCAAGCTCCGCCGTGCCCAGGCGCAGGTCATGGATTCCCGTCCTTATTTTGAGATTCTGCACCAGGCCATTACGGATATCTCCGTTTCCACCCAGGATTTTTCCTCTGTTTACTTTCAGGAGTCGCCCCGGGGCAAGGTAATGTATATTGTCATTGCCGGAGATCGGGGCCTGGCTGGCGGCTATAACAGTAATGTGCTGAAGCTGGTGGAAGAGGAAATCCGGGGCAAGCAGGCAGAAGTCCTTCCCATCGGCAAGAAGGCCGTGGATTTTTTCCGCAGCAGAAATGTCCCGGCTTTCACAGAGAACTATGCCGAGGCCGCTTCTGTTTCCATCGGCGACTGTTTCTCCATTGCCAAGCAGCTGTGCAAGGCATTCCGGGACGGAGCTTACAGCGAGGTTCATGTGGCCTATACCAATTTTGAGTCCATGCTGTCCCAGTCCCCTGCTGCCATGAAGCTCCTGCCCTTGGAGCATCCCAAGCCCACCGAGCCCAGGCACAATACGGAGATTCTGTATGAGCCCAGCAGCGAGGGTGTCTTTGATGCCATTATACCGGAATACCTGGGCGGCCTGATGTATGGCGCCCTGTGCGAATCCCGGGCCTCTGAGCAGGCTGCACGGCGCACGGCAATGGACAATGCGACCCAGAATGCGGAAGATATGATTAACGATTTGAGCCTGAAATTCAACCAGGCACGTCAGGCCGCCATTACCCAGGAAATCACCGAGATTGTGGCCGGCTCCTGAGGAATTCTCTGATGCAAGCATCCCTGGTTGGCTATTCCCCAATATCCGGGGGCATCAGGCGGAAGCGAACCCCCTTCCTCCCAAGGCGAAGCCAACAAGCCAGAGCTATGGATGCAGAGTTTCCAAATATGATACTTTATTGCATTTTGCACTATTGCATTTTGCATTCTTCTCCCCTATTTTCTACAAAAGGAGTTGAATCCAATGGCAAACAACAAAGGAACAGTCATCCAGGTAATGGGGCCTGTTCTGGATATTCGGTTTGCGGATGACCAGCTTCCCAGTCTGCTCAACGCAATCCATGTGAAAAACGGCGATGCCGTCATTACCGCAGAGGTAGCCCAGCATGTGGGCGACAATGTGGTGCGGTGCATTGCCATGTCCTCTACCGACGGACTGCAGCGGGGTGCAGAGGCTACGGATACCGGCGCTCCCATTGCGGTGCCCGTGGGTGACGAGTGCCTGGGGCGTGTGTTTAACCTGCTGGGTGAGCCCATAGACAATAAGCC
>UROL01000127.1 GCA_900549495.1 uncultured Eubacteriales bacterium
GGCTCGGAGATGTGTATAAGAGACAGGGATGTGGGAATGCAGCGGGAAATTCACAACATTCAGAATTCCCCCTTCCGCACCAAGTTCGAGGGAATTGTCAGCGAGATGACCGGCACCACCGCCATCGGCTGCATTTCCGACACCGACCCCCAGCCCATTCTGATTCGCTCCCGGCTGGGCGTTTACGCCATCTGCACCATTGGCATCATCAACAATGCAGAGGCTCTGATTCAGACCCATCTGCACAGCTCCGGCGGCCACTTCGACAGTATGACCGGTGGCCGGGTGAATTCCAATGAGCTTATCGCCGCCTTCATCGACCAGAAGGACAGCTTCGCCGACGGCATCCGCTATGCCCAAGACATGATTGAGGGCACCGCCTCCATTCTGATTATGAAGGACGGCGGGCACCTGATTGCCGCCCGGGACAAAATGGGCCGGCTGCCCATTGTCATTGAGAAGGATGCAGACGGCTACGCCGTCACCTTCGAGGATTACGCCGGTGAAAAGCTGGGCTACGAGGTAGTTCGGGAGCTGGGCCCAGGGGAAATCGTGGAAATCTCCCCGGAGGGCATCACCCAGCTGGCACCGCCCCGGAAGGACATGAAAATCTGCGCTTTCCTATGGTCCTACTATGGCTACCCCACTGCCTGCTACGAGGGCCGCAACGTAGAGGCCATGCGCTACCGCAATGGGCGGCTGATGGCCAAGCGGGACAAGGAAAACGGCGTGGCCCAGGACATTGACTATGTGGCCGGTGTTCCGGACTCCGGCACCCCCCACGCCATTGGCTATGCCAACGAGAGCGGCATTCCCTTTGCCCGCCCCTTCATCAAGTACACCCCCACCTGGCCCCGGAGCTTTATGCCCGCCAACCAGAGCGAGCGGAACATGGTGGCCAAAATGAAGCAGATTCCCGTGGACGAGCTGATTCGGGACAAGAAGCTGCTGTTTGTAGACGACAGCGTGGTGCGGGGCACCCAGCTCCGGGAAACCGTTGAATTTCTATATGAGCACGGTGCCAAGGATGTGCACATCCGCAGCGCCTGTCCCCCCATTCTCTATGGCTGTAAGTTCCTGAACTTCTCCCGCTCCAACTCTGAAAACGAGCTGATTGCCCGGGCCACCATCCTGGAGCTGGAGGGAGAAGAGGGGCTGAACCATCTGGAGGAATACATGGACGGCAGCACCCAGCGGGGCAAGAATATGCGCCGGGCCATCTGCGAAAAGCTGCACTTTGCCTCCCTGGAATACCAATCCCTGGACGGCATCCTGGAGGCCATCGGCCTGCCCAAGGAATGCGTCTGCACCTACTGCTGGAACGGCAAGGGCTGAGCCCACTACATCATAAAAGGAGCGTCACAATATGGAACACAACAACTCCCAATCTGCCAGCTACGCTGCCGCCGGTGTGGACATCACCGCCGGTTACCGGGCCGTAGAGCTGATGAAAAAGCACATTGCCCGCACCAAGAACGAGGGCTGCCTGGATGACGTGGGTGGCTTCGGCGGCTGCTTTGGTCTGCCCATTGCAGGCATGGAGGAGCCGGTGCTGGTCTCCGGCACCGATGGCGTGGGCACCAAGCTGAGAATTGCCCAGCTGCTGGACAAGCATGACACCATTGGCATCGACTGTGTTGCCATGTGCGTCAATGACGTCATCTGCTGCGGCGCCCGGCCCCTGTTCTTCCTGGACTACATCGCCTGCGGCAAGAACATCCCCGAAAAGATTGCCCAGATTGTGGCCGGTGTGGCAGAGGGCTGCGTTCAGTCCGGCTCCGCCCTGATTGGCGGCGAGACCGCCGAGCATCCCGGCATGATGGCAGAGGACGACTACGACCTGGCCGGATTCTCCGTGGGCATTGTGGACAAAAAGAAAATCATCGACAATTCCCGGATGGTTCCCGGGGATGTGGTAATTGCCCTGGCCTCCACCGGCGTACACTCCAACGGCTTTAGCCTGGTGCGTAAGGTCTTTGATGTGGAAAACAATCCCGAGCTGATGAAGCCCAACGATTTCCTGGGGGGCAAGTCCATTGCCGAAACCCTGCTGACCCCCACCAAGATTTATGTAAAGAGCATTCTGGCCCTGCTGGAGCAGGTAGATGTGAAGGGCATCAGCCACATCACCGGCGGCGGCTTCTATGAGAACATCCCCCGCTCCATTCCCGACGGTCTGTGTGCCGAAATTGACCGCAGCGCCATTCGCATTCTGCCCATCTTCCAGCTGATTGCCGAAACCGGCAACATTCCCCAGCGGGATATGTTCAACACCTTCAACATGGGCGTGGGCATGAGCGTGGTTGTCCCCGCCTCCCAAGCCCAGAAGGCGCTGGAAATTCTCACCGCTCAGGGCGAGGATGCCTATGTGATTGGCACCATTGCCCAGGGTGAGGAAAAGGTGATTTTGAAATGAGCGCCCGGATTGCCGTGCTGGTTTCCGGCGGCGGAACCAATTTGCAAGCGCTGATAGATGCCCAGCAGGCAGGAACCCTACACAGCGGCACCATTGCCCTGGTGGTTTCCAATTCCGCCGGTGCCTATGCCCTGGAGCGGGCAAGAAATGCCGGAATCCCCGGCATTACCCTGCTGAAAAAGCAGCTGGGCGGCCAGGCAGGCTTTGAAAAAGCCTTGCAGCAAGCCCTGGTGGAGCACCAAATTGACGTGATTGTGCTGGCAGGCTTTATGACCATTCTCTCCGGTGACTTCACCGATAAATGGCCCCGGCGGATTCTCAACATCCACCCCGCCCTGATTCCCAGCTTCTGCGGGGAGGGCTTCTATGGGCTGAAGGTACACCAGGCCGCCCTGCAATACGGTGTAAAGGTCACCGGTGCCACCGTCCACTTTGTCAATTCCATTCCCGACGGAGGAGAAATCATCGCCCAGAAGGCGGTGGAGGTGCTCCCGGGAGATACCCCCGAAATTTTGCAGCGCCGGGTCATGGAGCAGGCGGAATGGGTTCTGCTCCCCCAGGCAACAGAAACGGTGTGCGCTGCCCTGGTGCAGCAGACGCCCCCAGAGAAATGAAAGGGAGGAACAACATGAACGTTTACGAGGTACAATCCATGCCGGCCCGCTTGCAGGGCAACACCTACCCTGGCCGGGGCATTGTGGTGGGCAAAACCGCCGACGGAAAGAAGGCCGCCTTCGCCTACTTTATCATGGGCCGCAGCGCCAACAGCCGCAACCGTATCTTCACGGAGAAGGACGGAGCCGTATTCACCGAGCCCTTTGATGCCAGCAAGGTAGAGGACCCCAGCCTGATTATCTACGCCGCCATCCGGAAATACGAAAACAAGCTCATTGTCACCAACGGCGACCAGACGGATACCATCTGGAATGGGCTAAAGGCAGGGATTCCCTTTGCAGATGCCCTGGCGCAGCGGTGCTTTGAGCCGGATCCCCCCAATTTCACCCCCAGAATCAGCGCCATGGCCACCTTCGCCCAGGGGGACTTCTCCTATCAGATGAGCATTCTGAAATCTGGCGACGAGGAAGGCAGCTTCTGCAACCGCTACACCTACAGCTACGGCAGCGCCAAGGCAGGCGTGGGGCATTTCATTCACACCTATGTGTGCGACGGCAACCCCATCCCCACCTTCCAGGGGGAGCCGGAGCGGGTGAGCATCCCCAATGACATCGACAGCTGGACTTCCGACATCTGGAACGCCCTGGATGAAAATAATAAAATCTCCCTGTACGTCCGTTTCGTGGACCTGGCAACCGGCCACGAAGAAAACCGCATGATTAACCGGAACAAGTGAGGTAAACGTCATGAAAGAATTTGCTCTGAAATACGGCTGTAACCCCAACCAGAAGCCCGCCTCCATCTATATGGCGGACGGCAGCGACCTGCCCATTACCATTCTCAATGGCCGCCCCGGCTACATCAATTTCCTGGATGCCCTGAACTCCTGGCAGCTGGTGAAGGAGCTGAAGGCCGCCACCGGGCTGTGCGCCGTCACCTCCTTCAAGCATGTGTCCCCCACCTCCGCCGCTGTGGGCAAGATTCTGCCCCCCCAGCTGAAAAAGGCCTGCTTTGTGGACGACGTGCCGGAGCTGGACGACAGTCCCCTGGCCTGCGCCTATGCCCGTGCCCGGGGCACCGACCGGATGTGCTCCTTCGGCGACTGGGTGGCACTGTCCGACGAATGTGACGTGACCACCGCCAAGCTCATTGCCCGGGAGGTTTCCGATGGCGTGATTGCCCCCGGCTACACCCCGGAGGCCCTGGAAATCCTGAAAGCCAAGCGCAAAGGGAATTATAATGTAGTTGCCATTGACCCTGACTATGTTCCCGCCCAGCAGGAGACCAAGATGGTATACGGCATCACCTTCCAGCAGGGCCGCAACAATTTTAAGATTGACGAGAGTCTGCTGACCAATCTGGTCACCGAAAAGAAAGAGCTGCCGGAAAGCGCCAAGATTGACCTGATTGTGTCTCTGATTACCCTGAAATACACCCAATCCAACTCCGTCTGCTTTGCCTATGACGGTCAGGCCATCGGCGTGGGCGCCGGTCAGCAGTCCCGGATTCACTGCACCCGCCTGGCTGGCTCCAAGGCCGACACCTGGTTCCTGCGGCAGCATCCCAAGACCCTGGCGCTGCCCTTCCGGGAGGACCTGGGCCGCCCCAACCGGGACAATGTGATTGACGGCTACATCAACGGCAACGAAGAGGATGTGTGTGCCGACGGCATCTGGCAGAATTACTTCACCAGCCAGCCGGAGCGGCTGACCGAGGTTGAAAAGCGGGCCTTCCTGGACGGCATCACTGGGGTTTCCCTGGGCTCCGATGCCTTCTTCCCCTTTGCCGACAATATCAAGCGGGCCTATGCCTCCGGCGTTTCCTACATTGCCCAGCCCGGCGGCTCCATCCGGGATGATTTGGTCATCGAGGAGTGCAACAAGGACGGCATCATCATGGCCTTCACCGGTATGCGCCTGTTCCACCACTAAGCCACATTCCCCCGGGGGCCGCCCAATAGGCGGCCTCTGGGGGCGCAGCCGCTCCCTGGCTCCCCCCGGGGGCAATCCCTTATCCTGGAAGTTGACATTCCGAAATGGAGGATTCTATGAAAATCATGGTTGTCGGTGGCGGCGGGCGAGAGCATGCCATCATTAAAAAGCTGAAAGAAAACAAAGACGTAACCGAAATCTACGCCCTGCCCGGCAACGGCGGCATTGCCGCAGATGCCACCTGCGTCAATATCGGCGCAACGGACATCCCGGGTCTGGTGGCATTTGCCACGAAAAACCGCATTGACTACGCCGTGGTAGCACCGGACGACCCGCTGGTGCTGGGTGCGGTGGATGCACTGAACCAGGCGGGGATTCCCTGCTTCGGCCCCAGAGCCAACGCTGCCATTATCGAGGGCAGCAAGGTCTTCTCCAAAAACCTCATGAAAAAATACCATATTCCCACCGCCGAATATGAGGTATTCGACAGCATGGAGGCAGCGCTGGGCTATCTGGAGTCCGCCCCCATCCCCACTGTCATCAAGGCGGACGGTCTGGCCCTGGGCAAGGGCGTAATTATCGCCCAGACCCGCCAGGAGGCCATGGAGGCTGTCAAATCCATGATGGAGGACAAGGTGTTCGGCAAAAGCGGCGAGCATATTGTCATTGAGGAATTTCTCACCGGCCCCGAGGTGTCCGTTCTGGCCTTCACCGACGGCAAGGTGGTTAAGCCCATGGTCTCCAGCATGGACCACAAGCGATCCGGAGACGGAGATACCGGCCTGAACACCGGCGGCATGGGCACCGTTGCCCCCAACCCCTACTACACCCCGGAAGTGGCCGCTGAGTGCATGGAGAAAATTTTCCTGCCCACCATCAAGGCCATGAACGCCGAAGGCTGCCCCTTCAAGGGCTGCCTCTACTTCGGC
>UROL01000128.1 GCA_900549495.1 uncultured Eubacteriales bacterium
AGGCTATTCGTCGGCAGCGTCAGATGTGTATAAGAGACAGCTCCAATACGCTGCGGCGCATGGCCTCGCTGACATCCCCGGCCCCGCTGAAGGCCTTGGACACCGTCCCCTTGGATATCCCCAGCCGCTTGGCAATATCGTCCATGGTTGCCACACCCATCCCCCCATTTCCCACTGTTTTTCCACATTATAAAGTATCCTTCCTTAAATTGCAATGATAAAGTTTCGAAGAATTTCGTAAATCGGTTTCTTTTACAGTTTCTTTTTGGATGGTATGGCGCAAAAAGGCCCCGGCAGGGAGGATTTCCGTTCCCCGCCGGGGCCTTGCAAGGGAAACTCTGAATAAATCGTCTGCGGCTGAGCAGCGAATCTTTTACTCCCAGTCTGCGGTTTGAAAAATGGGAAATACATACAGTATTCCCTCATTTTCCAAACCTTGTCTGGAAGCAAAATCTTTCGCCGTCAGCTCTTGCCGATTTAATCAGAGCTTCCCAAGGAATATTTTAGTTATTTTCCCGGGTGATGTTCCGCAGCCAGATGTACTTGCGGTAGTGCAGGAACACGGCGGGGAGCTTGATGAGCTCGTCCATGCTGCACAGGCAGAATACCACCGGGGCGCTCCAATGCCAGCGGAAGGCGGCCAACTGGCTCAGGGGGACGCAGATGCACCACATGAAGACGATATTGGACTTCATGTCGAATTTGGCGTCGCCTCCGGCGCCGAAGATGCCGTCCAGCACCGCATGGTTCACTGCCTGGGCCGCCACGTTCAGGCCGGTGAAGGCAATCATAACCCGCAGATAGGATGCCGCCTGGGGGGTCAGCTGGGTGATGTTCATAATCACCGGGGTCAGGGCCACCAGGAAAATACCGGTGCCCACACCCACCACGGCGGCCAGCTTGGTCAGCCGGGCGGCGTAGCTCTTGGCCTTATCCAGCTGGTTGGCACCCAGCAGGTTGCCAATGAGGATACCCGCGCCGCCGCCCACGCCCCAAATCAGGCAGGAGAGCAGGCTCTTCATCACCGCCACAATGGAGTTGGCCGCCACGGCATCGCCGTTCATATGGCCCAGCACCACGGAATAGGACATATAGGCCACGCCCCACACCAGGCTGGCCCCGATAACCGGGGTGGTATACTGCAAAAAGTCCCGGAACAGCAGCTTGCCGGGCTTTTCCAGCAGACCCCGCCACCGCAGCTGCACCGCACCCCGGCGCTTGGTAATCACCACCGCCAGAGTTAGCTCAATAGTCCGGGCGAACACCGTGGCCAGGGCGGCACCGGCGATGCCCATGGCCGGGAAGCCCAGCAGGCCAAAGATGAACACCGCATTGAGCACAATATTGGCTACCACCGCCACCGAGCTGATGACGGAGTTTTCGGCGGTATGGCCGGTGTTTTTCAGCAGAGCGAAATACACCTGGGTAATGCCGCAGAAGAAATAAGAGGGGGCCACCCACTGCAAATACTCCGCCCCCAGGGGGATGAGGTCCTGGTCGTTGGTCAGCAGGGCCATCAGCTTCTGAGGGGCAAGCAGCGCCGTCAGGGTGATGATGCCCCCGATGCACAGGATGATTTTCAGGCCGGTGGGGGCGATTTTCTCAATGGATTTGCCGTCCCCCTTGCCCCAGTACTGGGCGGCCATAATGCCCACGCCGATGCTGAAGCCCGTCACCAGCAGGTTGACGAAGAACTGCACGTTCCCCGCCAGAGAGGCCGCCGCCATGGCCTGCTGACCCAGCCGCCCCAGCATCACCGCATCCGTCACACTGACCAGGGCCAGCATAAAGTTCTGCACCGCAATGGGGCCCACCAGTCGGCCCAACTCCCGGTAAAAGGTGTCGTTAGGATTCTTTTTCAATACCGCTCCCATGGGAAACCTCCGCCTTTTCTAAAGCTGTAACAGTTTCATTGTAGCGGCTTTTGGTGGAATATGCAAGTCTCTTATTTTGCGGCAAAACTGCTCAATTATTGCTGCTCATTTGCTTTATTGCGGGTTTCAATTTTCCCGCTTGACATTTCCATATGCCCAGTTATAATGAAGAAAAAAACACTTAGGAGGAAAAAACTATGATCCGTTATGTGGACTGCGCTGCCTCCCACCCCGGTGATGGTAGCAAAAACTGCCCCTTCCGTACCATCAGCCAGGCAGCAGCCGTGGCCCAGCCCGGCGACGAGGTGCTGGTGGCTCCCGGCGTCTACCGGGAAGAGGTCAGCCCCCGCTGGGCCGGTAACCAGTACCAGCCCATTGTCTACCGCTCCGCCCAGCCCCGGGCCGCCGTTATCACCGGCGCCGAGGTGGTGAAGAGCTGGCAGCCCTATCAGGGGGATACCTGGGTAGTGACCCTGCCCAACTCCTTCTTTGGCTCCTATAACCCCTATACCACCCTCATCAGCGGCGACTGGCTGGACATGGGCATCCCCTGCCACACCGGCGAGGTGTTCCTGAACGACAAGTCCCTGTACGAGCAGGACTCCCTGGAGAAGGTGCTTCAGCCTGTGGAAAACGACTCCTCCTGGGACATTGAATTCACCAAGCACACCTGGTACACCACCCAGAGCGAGGATGGGGAGAGCACCCTGATTTACGCCAACTTCCAGGGCAAGAACCCCAACGAAGAGAATGTGGAAATCACCGTCCGCCCCCACTGCTTCTACCCCGAGCAGGAGCATGTGAACTACATCACCCTGACGGGCTTCGTGGTCACCAAGGCCGCCACCCAGTGGGCACCCCCCACCGCCCTGCAAGACGGCATGATTGGCCCCCACTGGTCCAAGGGCTGGGTGATTGAGAACTGCGAAGTCTCCCACTCCAAGTGCTCCGGTATCTCCCTGGGCAAGTATTTGCAGCAGGGCAACGACAATAAGTGGCGCCACTATAAGTACAAGGACGGCACCCAGACCCAGCGGGACTGCGCCCTCATCGCCCAGATTGACGGCTGGAGCAAGGAGACCATCGGCTCCCACACCGTCCGGGGCTGCGACATCCACGACTGCGGCCAGACCGGCATCGTGGGCAACCTGGGCTGCGTGTTCTCTGTCATTGAGCACAACCACATCCACCACATCAACAACAAGCGGAATCTGGCCGGTGCCGAAATCGGCGGCATCAAGTTCCACGCCGCCATCGACGTAATCATCCGCAACAACCACTTCCACCACTGCGTCCGGGGCATCTGGCTGGACTGGCAGACCCAGGGCACCCGGGTCAGCGCCAACCTGTTCCACGACAACTGTATGCCCAGGGACTATCTGCTCCAGCGGAAGAATACCATGGGCCTGGGTCTGGGCGAGGACATCTTCATCGAGATTGCCCACGGCCCCTGCCTGGTGGACAACAACATCATGCTCTCCGAGCGGGCCATTAAGCTGCCCACCCAGGGCGTGGCCTTCGTCCACAACCTGATTGCCGGCTCTGTCACCGCCGTGGGCAAGGGCGTGAAGAACGGCTCCGAGAAGTATGACTCTACCCGCTACACCCCCATTCACCTGCCCCACCGGACGGAAATTACCGGCTTTATGTCCATTCTCCACGGCGACGTCCGGTTCTATAACAACGTCTTCGTCCAGCAGCCGGTGCGGGAGCAGCTGCAAGAAATCTGCAAGCCGCTGCCCGGCGACTCCATGGAATGGGACGACAACAACCTGGTCTGCGGCACCCTGACCTACTCCGGCTACATGACCCAGGAGCAGTGGGAGAGCTGCTTCCAGGGCTACTGCGGCGAGGGCTGCGGCATGAGCCGGGACCGGTACTATATGCCCCTGCCGGTCTGGATGGGCGGCAACGTGTACTTCAACGGTGCCCAGCCCGCCGACATCGACACCGATGCCGTTGTGGATACCCAGCACCACATCACCCTGGAGCTGAAGCAGAAGGACGGCGTATACCATCTGGATACCAACCTGGCCGACTATCTGCCCACCTGCCAGATGATTGACTCCAATACCCTGGGCCTGGCCTTCGAGCCCGAGGAGCGCTTCGAGACCCCCGAGGGCGAGGACATTGTCTTCGATACCGACTTCTACGGCAACAAGCGGGGCGTCTCCCCTGTCCCCGGCCCCTTCGCCAACTAAGGGGACAGCCAAAGGCGAGTCCCTGCCGGTATCGCAAAAAATCAATATTGTTCTGCACACAGAGCGCCTATTCCCCCCGCATTGGGGGCGGATAGGCGCTCTTTTATGTCCAAGGATGGGCGGTTACCCTTTCGCAGCCTCCGCTTTCAGAAATTAAAAAATTTTGCGTTTTTGAAAGCGGCAGCTTGCCTATGTCAATACCGGTTGCTTAAAACAAGTGTATGCGAAGGGAAAGGCTGAGCAGAAAACCTCCACGGAGCGCCCCCAGGGGCACTGCTCAGGGCGTAAGCAAATGCTAATTGACAAACCGGTGGGCAGGGTGTAAAATGCCTGAGGAAAGGACAGGTGATTGTAGGCTGTGGGCGTGAATATTCCGGAGATTTTGGTGGCCAATGGCAGCGGAATTGCCATGGTGCTTTTTCTGCTTTTCTACCGCTTCCGGCGGTATGAGACCCATCGGCTGGGGGAACGGATGTTCTCTGCCATGCTGGTGTGCACCCTGGCTGCCCTGGTGACGGAGACGGTGAGCTTTCTCATTGACGGCCACGTTTTCCCCGGGGGCCGCTTCCTGCAATTTTTCACCAATACCCTCTGCACCGGCATGACAGCCACCGTAGGCTTCCTATGGTGCCTGTATGTGGATTTTCGTATCCATTTCAACGTCCGGCAGCAGAAAATCAAAGCAAAAGTTCTGGGGATTCCCCTGGTGGTGGTATATGCACTGCTGCTGTCCAACCTGTTTGGCAGCGGAGTGATTTTCACCGTCACCCCGGGCAACCGGTATGTCCGGGGGAGCCTGAATCTGGTGATGTACATTACCATGTTCGGCTACTACGCCGAGAGCATTGCCGCCGTGTGGCACTCCAAGCGGAAGGGTGTCTCCCTGCTCTTCTTCCCGGTGCATTGCTTCGTGGCCCCCTGCATTGTGGGCACCATACTACAGGGACTTTTCTACGGCCTGGCCACCGGCTGGATGTCCACCGCCATCGCCTTCCTGTGCATCTATCTGGAGATGCAGACCAGCAGCGCCTATGTGGATACCACCTCCGGGCTGCTGAACCGGCAGTACCTGAATCACTATCTGGCCCGGGCGGCCCGGCAGAAAATCCGGCTACAGGGCATTATGATGGACGTAAACGACTTCAAGGCCATCAACGACTGCCATGGCCACGCCATGGGAGACCGGGCAATCGCCGAGCTGAGCCGCATTCTCTCCGCATCGCTGCTGGAAAATGCCATTGCCCTGCGTATGGCAGGGGATGAGTTTATCGTCCTTCTCCCCGGCAGCCAGCCCCAGCAGCTGGATGAGCAAATTCGCCGGATTGACCACGGTATCGAGGCCTTCAGCCGCACCGGGGAGGTTCCCTTCCGGCTCTCCGTATCCATGGGCACCGCCCTGCTGGAAGGGGAGGACACCGAGGCTTTCCTCTCCCAAATGGACCGGGCCATGTACGAAGCCAAGCGGGAATACCACCGGGTCAACCCCAAGGCCCCTCTCTTCCAGGAATTCTAAAAAGCAGCCATCGGCGCAGAAATGCCGATGGCTGCTTGTGTTTTATGGGTCTGGGAGCTGCCAGCTCCGGACGGTGCGGCGCATTTCATCTATGTCCAGCACCCCCTGGGCAAAGCCCTTCTTTACCAGGCTCTCCGGCAGGTACTCGTCGTACTTGTCAAACAGGGGCAGTTCCTTGGGGTAGACAAAATCCAGCGGCTCCATGGGCTGTTGGGCTTCCTCCCGGACAATTCGGAAGAAGTCCTCCCGGCTTACCGTCATGGTGAACTGCATATAATAGGGC
>UROL01000129.1 GCA_900549495.1 uncultured Eubacteriales bacterium
AGGCGGGGCTTTTTTGCGTCAGTGACGCAGACAATGACGCTACCGACCCTGTACCGATACGTTCGTTCCCTAACCCGCCCGGTGACGATAGGCTCTATGTCAATAGTTGGGGTAGAGAGAACCTTTTTAAATCCGCTGGCACTGCATTCTTGTATGAGCATTGCCCATTTCTGTGCCCGATACGCATCCCGCACGACTAATACTTCTCTCATTTGAAATCATCCCTGTTTAGTTTCTCGAAAAACTCACGGTGAGTTTTCGAGGTTTGGGATATTATCTCATAGATGTGCAGGAGATGCTAGGCGAGGGGTTGTTGAGCGCCTACCACACGTGGGCCAGCAGGCCCACGTTGCAGGGCTTTTTTGGTTGTCCGGCTGCTGTATGGCCCAAGGAAATCTTCCCCGTGCACTAATGTTGTTCGTATTGTAACACAAAGGGTAGCAATCGTCGAGAGGGTTCTTTTGGGGGGTGGGCCAAGGGATGGCAGATGTTACAAAATTCGGTATGGTTTTTTGTAATAGGTTATGCGCTTAACCTTTGCAAAATGGGGATAACAGCGGTACTATGTAAGCAGAACCGAAAAGGGGGGCGCAGAGATGTCGCAGGATAGGGTTCGCATTGCGGATATAGCGGATGCGCTGGGTCTTAGTACGGCTACTGTTTCCAATGTGATTCATGGCAAAACCGGCAGGGTTTCCCAGGAGACGGTAAAGCGGGTGCAGCAGGAGCTGGAAAAAACCGGGTATATTCCCAACATGGCAGGTATTCTGCTGGCGAGGAACAATTCCAGAATTCTGGGCCTGGTGGTCAACGACAATGCAAAATACGAGGGCAGGGTTCTGGAGGACGGCTTTATTATGTCGTCGGTCAATGCCCTGTGCCGGGAGGCCAATGAGAAGGGATATTTTCTCATGCTGAAAACCACGGCGGATATCCGGGAAATTCCGGTTTTCGCCTCTATGTGGAATATGGACGGGCTGATTCTCATGGGATTCTGCGAGGCGGACTATGAGGCGCTGCGCAGCCAGATGCGGATTTCCTTTGTGGTATACGATGGGTATTTTGCCCAATGCTCCAAGGTGGTGAATCTGGTTATCGACCACTACAGCGGCGGGTACCAGGCGGGAACATACCTCCGGGAGCTGGGGCACAAGCGGGCGCTGTGCCTTTCGGACAATCTCATCTGCATGGATTGGGAGCGGATTACAGGCTTCCGCAGCGCCTTTGCCCCGGGGGAAACCCAAATCTGGCAGATTCCCAACACCAAAGAGGAGCGGGAACGCTATTATCAGGAGAAATTCTCGGAGCTTTTGCAGATGGGCATTACGGCGGTTTTTGCGGTTTCCGATTATTACGCTCTGGATTTCATGGGCTTTGTCCAGGGAAAGGGACTGCAAGTGCCCCGGGATATACAAATCGTCGGCTTCGACGACACCCTGGCCAGCAGGCAGAGCAGTCCGCCCCTGACCACCATCCACCAGGATGCGCCCCTTCGGGCCAAAACGGCGGTGGAATGCATCGAGGCAATGCGTGACGGAAGAGAATGCCCTGCTGAAATTCTCCTTCCGGTGACGCTGATTCCCAGAGAAAGTACGAGGAGATGGCCATGGCAGGTTTTATGAAATCCCTGTGCAAAATTGCAGTCCCGGTGACATTGCAGAGCATGCTGCAAGCATCCTTTTCCATCGTTGACCAGATAATGATTGGCCAGCTGGGAGAGACCAATATATCCGCAGTGGGACTGTGCGGAAATTTCACCCTGATTTTCTCTGTGATGATTGGTGCGGTGAGCACTGTGGCGGGGATACTCATCGCCCAGTTTATGGGAGGCAACGATGAGGAGGAGGCCTGGAGCAGCCTGGATGTCAGTCTGCTTTGCGGAATACTGATAGCGGCGCTGTTCCTGTTGGCTTCGGCGGCCCTTCCGGCGCAGATTCTTGGACTGTATACGGCGGATGCGGGAATTGTAGACACCGGCAGCGTGTATTTCCGGATTGTGGCATGGGCCTATATCCCCATGGCAGCAAGCACCGTTCTGTCTGCATGGATGCGTTGCAGGGAGCACGCCACCATTCCCTTCTTGGCAAGCCTGGGGGCCGTTGCCGTGAATACCGGGCTGAATTATGTGCTGATATTCGGAAAACTGGGCTTTGCCGCCATGGGAATCCGGGGGGCAGCCATTGCCACGTTGGCTTCCCAGCTGGTGAATCTGCTGTGCATCCTTCTGGGCTTTGTTATCTGCGAGAAAAAGGATGGGGGCAAGGCGATCTGGTCACTGCATTTCCGAAAGCTTACCCTTGGAAATTACCTGATGATGATACTGCCAATCCTGGTCAGTGAGTTTCTTTGGAGCCTGGGGCAGAATGTGGAGTCCGGGGTATACGGCCATCTGGGCACGGTAAGCCTTGCGGCCTACACCCTCACCTGCCCTGTCCAGGGATTGATGGTGGGGGCCCTGAGCGGCCTGTCGGCGGCAGCCGGTGTTATGGTGGGCAAGCGGCTGGGGAAGAAGGAATACGATGCCGCCTACAGGGAGTCGCAAAAAATCATGCTGGTGGGCCTCCTGGGGGCGGTGCTGGTGTCCGCCGTGCTGATTTTGCTGGCAGGGGCCTATACCGGGCTGTACCGTGTGGATTCCGGTGTAAAGGAGCTGGGGAAGCACTTGCTGGTGGTATTTGCCCTGTATGCCCCGGTCAAGGTGGAGAACATGATTCTGGGTGGGGGCATTATCCAAAGTGGCGGCAATACCAAATGGATTATGGCCATTGACATTGCAGGAACCTGGCTTGTGGGAATCCCTCTGTGCCTGCTGGCGGCATATGCATTTCACTGGGGCATCCTGGGGGTATATGCCCTGCTGACCACGGAAGAGCTTTTCCGTCTGGCCGTAAGCCTTATAGTCTTCCGAAGACGCAAATGGATGATTAGCCTTTCATAGCACCGGGCAGGAGACATTTTACCGCATAGGGGATATTTCTCTTGGGATATATCCCCCCGGGGGGCTTCCGGAAAGGGGCAAAATCTGGTAGAATCCTGGTAAGGTCAATTTAGGGTATGAAGGGCTGGGCCGTTTGCACCAGCCCTTTGCCCTATGAATGGAAAATGAAGGTAGAATGAAATGAAAAAGCTCCTTGCAATGCTGTTGACGCTGTCCATGCTGTTTGCCCTGGCCGTCGGCACCGTAACCGTATCCGCCGAAGAAACCCGCACCATTGTGGACGGCATGGACCGCAGCGTGGAAATCCCCGCCGATGTCCAGCGGATTGTCTGCGTAGGTGTAGGTGCCCTGCGCTACACCTGCTATGTGGGCGGTGCCGACCGGGTGGTTGGCGTGGAAGATTACGAAACCAAGCCCAGCATGAGCCGTCTGTACAACTATGTGAACTTTGACCTGTTCAAGGATTTGCCTGTAACCGGCACCAACGGCGAGCCCTTTGTGGAGGAAATCATCCATGTAGAGCCCCAGGTGATTGTGTTGAGCGCTTACGCCAATCAAGACCCGGACGAGCTGAGCCAGAAGACCGGCACCCCCGTGGTGGTGGTTCCCGGCAGCGACACCACCCTGGACGAGAAGGCCTACACCACCATCCGGATTCTGGGCGAGCTGTACCAGCTGGAAGACCGGGCAGAGGCGCTGACCAATTACCTCCGGGGGGTTCAGGAGGACTTGGATCAGCGCACCGTGTCCGTCCCCGATGACCAGAAGCCCAGCTGCTATGTGGGCGGTGTATCCTTCAAGGGGAACCACGGCTTCGAGGGCACCGAGGCCCACTACGGCCCCTTCGAGCTGATTCACGCCAACAATCTGGCCAACACCACCGACCAGGCCGGTGCCTTCAACATCGATGTGGAGCAAGTGCTCGCTTGGGATCCCGACTTCATTTTCCTGGACTTCAACGGTATGCAGCTGGTGAACGAGGACTACGAGGCCCATCCCGATTTCTACCAGGCCCTGACTGCGGTGCAGGAGGGCAAGGTATATTCCCAGATTTCCTTCCGCTCCTACGCCTCCAATCTGGAAACCGCACTGGCGGATGCCTACTATGCCGCCTGCATCCTGTATCCCCAGCAGTTCCAGGATGTTGACCCGGTGGAGAAAACCGGCGAAATCTTTACCATGCTGCTGGGCAGCAATCCCTATGACGATTTGAAGGGAGCAGGCTATGAATTCCGTCCGATTGTTATCGGGGAATAAGCATGATTTAACAGACTACCGGAAAAATCAGGTCAGGAGCATCCTCTTTTTGATGCTCCTGACTGCTTTGCTTCTGGTGTCCGTGCTGTTTTCCCTGCGTGCAGGCTCCTATAACACGCCAACGGCGGAGCTCATCAAGGGTATTTTCGGAAAATCCGCCGACAAAAAGGTGAATCTGGTCATCCGGAACAATCGGCTGCCCCGTATTTGCACCGCCATTGTCGCCGGTGCCGGGTTGGGTCTGGCGGGCTGTATCCTCCAGGCCATTCTCCATAACCCCCTGGCCTCCGCCTCCACCCTGGGCGTTTCCCAGGGCGCTACCTTCGGGGCTGCCTTTGCCATTGTCACCCTGAATCTCACCGGCGGCATTGCCATTTCCCTGTGGTCATTCCTGGGCTCCATTGCGGTGGCAGCCGTGATTCTGGGACTGTCCCGGCTTAAGCAGGTCTCCGCCGAGGGCATTGTGCTGTCCGGCGTTGCCATCAGCTCCATGCTGGGGGGCGCCACCACCCTCATTCAGTATTTTGCCGATGAAATCCAGCTGTCCAACCTGGTGTTCTGGACCTTCGGCGATTTGGGCAGCACCAATTGGAGCGACCTGCGGGGCATGGCGCTGATGGTGCTGGTGCTGATTGTGTATTGCACCTTCCACCGCTGGGACTATAACGCTCTGCTCAACGGCGAGGAAACCGCCGTGAGCCTGGGTATCAACGTGCAGCAGCTGACCCTGAGCAATATGGTGCTGTGCTGCCTGACCTGCTCTATAATTGTCTCCCGGGTGGGCCTGATTAACTTCATCGGTCTGGTTGCGCCCCACATTGTCCGCATGGTGGTGGGCAACAACCATGTCTATCTGATTCCCGGCTCGGTGCTGGCAGGGGCTACCTTGCTGCTGCTGGGCGACCTGTTCGCCCGGGTGGCCATCATGCCTGTTATTCTGCCCATCGGTGCCATTACCTCCTTCCTGGGCGGCCCGCTGTTTTTGTATCTTCTGTTTAAGGGGGGCAAGCGGAAATGATTGCAGTGAATCATATTTCCTATCACTACCATGGCTGCGACGAGGTGCTGAAGGATGTAAGCTTTCAGCTGGAGCCGGGGCAGTTCCTTGCCATCCTGGGCAACAATGGCGTGGGAAAAAGCACCCTGCTGAAATGCCTCAATAAGATTCTCAAGGCGGATGAAGGCTCCTTCCTGCTGGACGGAGAGAATATCCTGAAAATGAGCAATCACGAGGTCTCCCAGCGGATTGCCTTCGTATCCCAGAACGTCCCCAACACCCAGATGACCGTGCACGATGTGGTCATGCTGGGCAGGCGGCCCTATATGAAATGGGGCTTTACGGAAAAAGACCATCAAATTGTCCACGAGGCCATGAACCGGCTGAACCTGGATGCCCTGCGGGGGCGGTTTCTCAACCAGCTCTCCGGCGGCGAGCGGCAGAAGGTGATGCTGGCCCGGGCACTGGCCCAGCAGCCCAAGCTGCTGCTGCTGGACGAGCCCACAAGCAGCCTGGACATCCACAATCAGTATCAGGTGCTGAAAATTGTCCGGGAGATTTGCCACAAGGACGGCCTGACCGCCATTGTGGTGATACATGACCTGTCTCTTATACACATCTCCGAGCCCACG
>UROL01000130.1 GCA_900549495.1 uncultured Eubacteriales bacterium
ACGAGATCAGCCTCGGTCTCGTGGGCTCGGAGATGTGTATAAGAGACAGCCTTCAAAATGCTCTCTGAGTATGTCCGTGATGTAGTCGGACAGGGTCTGGCCCCGCTGTTCCTGCTCCGCCCGAAGCCGCTGGTGCAGCGACAGCGGGATGGGTGCGCAGAGGTTTTTCTTTTCTTCCATAGCCTGCTCCTTTCCGCCTCTCCCGAGGCAAGCAAAGCATAGCCCAACTGCGGCGCATAAGCTATTGACAAGTCTAACGAGAATAGAAGCGCAAAGGCAGCATATCGGACAAGTTTAACGAACATATGCGCCCATTTGGATGGCCTGCACCAAACACTGCATCACGAAGTCCACACAAGGGATGGCCACACTGTTGCCCAAGGCCTTATACCTTGCGCTGTCGGATGCACCGGGGATGTCCGTCCACCCGTCCGGGAAGCCCTGCAATCTCTCACATTCCAATGGGGTCAGGCGGCGAATGAGATGGGCATGGACATCTGCCTTTTGGCAAACGAGATCGACGGCATCTTTACACTGCCGTGCGCTCTGTGTGCTGACCACAGCATTCTCCCTGAAGTCATCCACACGCTGGCGGCTGTAGACCGCATGGTGATCTGTGGCAGTCAGGGTATAGGCGATGTCCTGCTGGTATCCGATGCCGTTCCCGCCGTTCTGTGGCTGGCGGTCTATGGCATTTCCCGTAATGCAGATCACAGGTTCCTGCTCCACCAGCGGTACATTATTGCCGCCCGTCCCATAGCGGGCCGACATGGTGGGTGCAACCTCCTCCATCTGTCGGTAGCGGCTGTCAATGCCGTGGTTTTCATACACCAACGGCTGATGGCCGTGCTCCTGCGCCCGCAGTGTGCCCGTCATATTCTCAGAAATTTCCATGACCTGACCGCCTTGATCGTTGATGCACAGCACAGATGGCATACAGTTCCCACTGGCACCCGCCTTCAGTGTCGGAGCAACGCTTTCGTGGTATCCGATGCTCCCGGCACTGGCTCCGGCACCTGCAGAAAAACCGGCGACAAATGTCTGCTGTTTTATTCCCGGCTGTGCATTTAGAGCACCCGCCACATCATGTAAGTCACGAACCTCATCTCTTTGGTTGGCCGCAAAGGCTATAACGCCATTCCTGCCGGTGGACATCCCACAGTTCACGCCCAAGGTCGCTGCCACATCGCCGGTCAAGTCTCCGTTGTAGCCGTCAAAGCCCTCAGTGTTTTCACTTGCCTGCGTCACGAAAGTCTGCATCTGCATATTTGAGGTGGCCATCAAAGCACCAGACACCCCTTGCAGGTCGATGCCCTCGTCCCGCTGGTTGATGTGATAGGCATCTATATCTGTGATCTGGCCGTCCGGGAGCGCAAGACCCGCCTGGATCTTCAGCGCCCGTTCCAGCTTCTTTGGCAGCGCTTTGCCCCGTTCAAACGCCCGACGCAGTATCCCCAAACAAGCCCTCGGCGTCAAATAATACTTTGTCGGCGGTGCGCCCTGCAAAATCTGCGATAAGGAAGATTCTCTTGCGCCTCTGGGGGACACCCCAGTATTGAGCGTCCAGGCACCGCCAGCATAGGGAGAAATCAGTTCCCAGTAGGATTCGCCCAGCAGGTTGCCATGCCCAGGGGTAAGGTCCAGGGACATGAACGGTACCGCACTTAATTCGGACGATCTCTTCCAGGACGATGCGGAAGTCCTCGCCCTTCCGCTCTCCGCTGGAGAAGGCTCCCGGCACATTTTCCCATACCATAAATCGGGGCCGAATATGGATACCTGCCCGGCCTCGTGATCTGTCTGCATCTCTCATCTCCTTTACGATGCGGGTCTGTTCCGTGAAGAGGCCGGAGCGCTCTCCGGCCAGCCCGGCCCTGGCTCCGGCTACGGACAGATCCTGGTTATCCCGAATTCGGAATAACCAGGATTATGCCGAGAAAATAGTTATTCCGAAGTAATCGCTGCAAACCCTGTAGTACAAGGCGTTACCAGCAAAAACTTCGGAATAACATAATCGGCATATATAGAACAATAGGATTAGAGCAGACCAGATAACTTCAAAATCATTTCCTCGTTATCAGCCCAAATCTCATCCGGTACGGGCTTGGTTCCGCGGACAGCATCAGCTTTCTGAATTGCGGCACGTTTCATCTCGGTATCCGCATAAGCATAGATCATTGTTGTCTCAACCTGTGCATGGCCAAGATATTGGGAAAGAAGTACCATGGGCATCCCGGATTGGTATAAGTGCATCGCCCGTGTGTGCCGCATCATGTGCGGATGGATATGTTCAGGAACTTCCTGACAAACCGCCTTTGCCATGCTCCCATACTTCGCAAAGAATGCTGCTACCGTATCGGGAGACATCTTTTGCTGCCTCCCATGGATCACGGTATAGAACAACGGTGCCTCACTGTAGTCATCCTTGTTGGGATGGAATTTGTTCAGATACTGTTTGCAGTGTTGGACTGTTCTGTTCAGCAACGGCACTGTACGGGTTTTTCGTCCCTTACCATGCAAGTACGCAATTGGATGTTTTGCGTCAAGACGCAGGTCACAGACCTTCATATCGAGAAGCTCACTGCATCGGGCAGCGGTATCATACATGAGGATCATGAATACAAGATTCCGCTGGTCTTTCTGCCTGGAAGGATTGGGCTGTTGAAGCAGCGCGGTCAACGCCGGTTCGGTCAGGAATTCAACGATTCGCCCGTGAGCCTCCTTGGAGGGAATATTGCAGGCAGAAAGATACAATGACGTCTGCGTACAATCGATTTGTCCAGCGAAGTCCAGGAAAGACCGCAATGCCATTAAACGCTGGTTGCGGGTAGAGACACTACATCCCCGCGCCCTTTCCAGCCAGGTTAGGAAGTTAAGAATGACGTCCCGGTCAACACGGGAGAAGGTCAGCTCAGCAGCTCCAATCCCTATCTCATCCCTCATATAAGCCACGAAAATATTGAGTGTCTGTCTGTAGGAGAGAATCGTATTTTTACTAAGGCAGCGCTGCTTGGGCAGATAGTCCAGCAGAAAACGCCGGATTGCATCAAAGAAATCACTCATCGTTTCCTACCTCCGGCAAGAATGCCTCGGCAGAAGAAAACGTGAACCCGGACATTTCCTCCAACAAGCCAGGAACTAAATGAATGTAGTAATAGGTGTCCGAGAGTTGCGCATGGCCCATGTACGCGCTCAGATAGGGAATCATAACGTTCAGATCTTTGCCCTCGTTCATCCAGTGGTACAGCCTGTGGGTGGCAAAAGTATGACGAAAGTCATAAAGACGCGGGGAACGTCGGCCGGTTCCCGTAACACCTGCTTTCTTCAAAACCAGGCGGAAAGTCTTCTCCAGCCCTCTCTTCCCGTAAAAACCGCCCTCAGAGTTGGGAAAGAACGGCTCGCGTTCCGGCATAGCGGAAGTCACAACGGCATTGCAATCTGAGAGCATCTTCGTCACATCATCCGCCATCATAACAATACGGCTCCTGTGCTGTTTGCTCTCCATAATGTTCAGCCGCCCAATGTCCAAATCCACATCGTCTACATGAAGCCTTCTGGCCTCAGATGGACGCAGACCGCAGCAGTACATCAGCTTTATCATAGCTGGGATCACAAATTGCCGCACCGGGAAACCACCTCTCGGTTTCAAGTGGTCGAAAACATCCCAAATGGCCAGGATTTCGGCCTCGGTGTAGATGTACGGGGCATACGGCGCATCTTTCCTGGCAATGTCTGGCGGCAGAATGTAAGCAGCTTCGCCGTTGCGGTTTAAGTATCTGGCAAACTCGCGCACCGGCATCATACGGTTGCGGAAGGTATTGTTGCCTTCGGTATCCTTTTTCGTGGCCCAAGCTAAGCAAAGCTCCTTGGTCAGTGTATTTTCTTCCGGGAAATGCGTCAGGCAAAAGCGGTCAAAGTCTCGCAGGAGACGGGAGGACTCCAGATAACCAAACCCCAGAGCGTTTTTCTGAGCAATGAAATCCTCGATCTGAGATGCAAAACAACTCTTAAAGGTGTACATCATTTTAGTTCCCTACCTCCTTTCCATGAGAGAGCAGGGGCAATGCACATCGCTTCAGTCCCTGTTCGTCAATGGACAGGTACGGCTTTGCTGAATCAATATGAGTTTGGCCCAGCATCTGTTGGATCAACTCAATTGGCACTTCGTTCTGGAGCAGATTTGTAGCGAAGGTGCGCCGGAAACTGTGAAATCCGCGATACCCGGAATGAATTCCTGCGCCCTTCATGTATTTGGAGACAATTGCACTTCCGGTTCGACTTTTCAAAGCACGGACAGCGCCGACGTGACAGAGGAAAATTTGCGGTAGTGAACTCTTGGGGCGCCCATTTAACAAGTAATCTGCTATAGCGTTGCCTGTTTCCGGTTCAAGAGGAATTACGATTGGTTGTCCTGTTTTGTGCTGAACAACACGAATTTCCCTCGTTTTCCAATTGATGCAGTCAAATGTGAGCCGTATGATGTCGCAAGATCGCAAGCCGCTTTGCACTGCCAAAACCATCATAGCGTAGTCTCTTTTCCCGACCGCAGATGTGATATCTGGCTGAGAAAGTAGACGTTCCAATTCATCATCGGAAAATCCTTCACGAAAGTTCTTCCGAGGGCAAACAAATTCCGGGAGTGTTTTGCAAAAATTATCCGCAGTGATCTCGGCCTCATATAAAAATCGCAGAAAGGTCCGAATGCCAAAAAGAGCAGATCTCATTCCACCAGTGTATCGTCCAAGCATTCTTGTAACGCATGTGGCAATATCCATCATTGCGACAGTTTCAATGGAGACTATTCCATGGTCCTCTAATTCAAGCAAAAATACACGAGCCACACTTGTAACTGTGCTAACGGAACTTTCAGCCCAGTTGCTCTGCGTTGTGACATGCGCACTGAATTTATCCAGAATCGCTTTGTGCTGAGGAATAACTTCGCGCCGTCCCCAATTAGGAATCCTTTCCAGCGTGATTTTCCCTGTCAGGCGGAACTCCTGGAGCATCGCCGCCGCTTTGCGCAAATTCTGATAAGTAGTTCTGCCAACCTCCCCTTGCTCATATTGCAGTCTTCGCTCCTCTGTAAGCTGGGATATAAGTTTGTCTGAGTAACTTTCTGTACCAGAATCATAGTGCTTTTTCAAAATGACGGCTAATCCCTCTTCCGTGTAATGGCGAACCGTATTTTCCGAAAGGCCAAGTTGTTCCATACGCTTGTTGACCATCCAGACAAGCACATAAATATTTTCCGATTCGGCAAACTGTTTCGCCGTCGGTGCGTCGTGTTGGATGATTTGCTTTGGACGATTCCATACAGGGTCCCATGGTTGAAGGTCAGGCAAATCAATAGAATTCATTGTAGCACATTGTTTCAGAAGCTCACAACTCCTGCGGACAAGCCCCCATTTCCATTGTGAGATATCTCCTTGGTCCAAAAGCACGCGTTGCTCCAGCAAAAAATTATCGAGCATTTCTGCTGTAGCATATAGTATGCCTTTTGTGTGAAAATGTCGAAGTATGCTGCCAAAGCCTGTATGAGTATAGTCGTATATGCTTCCATCACTCATCCCCGCATTGGTTAACAACTCCAGGGCACGCTGTGCAGTTGCGTCTAATTCAATCAGTTCCATAGGCCCTCCTTATATTTTGTGGTGTCAGACGGTTGTCTGCATGTCCACATTATATAAAATGAGGCCCGCTTTGTTATTCCGAAGTTTTTGCGGAGAATCCTTGTTTTACAAGACTCTATGCAATGACTTCGGAATAACTATTTCCTCGGCATAATCCTGGTTATCCCGAATTCGGAATAACCAGGATTTATC
>UROL01000131.1 GCA_900549495.1 uncultured Eubacteriales bacterium
GGGGAGTGCGGGCCTTCTCGGGGCTTGCCCCCAATGGCCGACTTTCGTACTTCCGCACCCACCTCCGCACTTACAGTGGCGGTACCGCCCCGGATTCCCACCGGGTTCTCTATTCTCCGCCCCCACCCCAACGGCAGCGGCGGCACTTCGGTATTTTTTCTGTTATGATACTCGGATAACCCCCTTTTGTCAATGCCCCGCCTTCCAATGGGGCAACGAAAATCCATTTTTCCTATGGCCAGCACCCAGGGCCCATGCTTCGCCCTTCGGCGGCACGTTTGCCGCTGGATTTCCTACAAAAGTGCCGCCAAAAAATCTTGACAAGGGCAGCAGGAAGGGGTAAAATGAACTTATCTGTGCGATAACAAAGGAGGGAACACCATGGACGCTGGCGGCAGTGGCAATATACCGGGCCGAAGTAGGATGCGGTCTGCTTCCGTGGCAGGCCCTTTTTAGTCGGCCCAATGTACATTGCCTCTAAAATAATTGTATATTTTAGGAGGTAGAAAATGGCAGAACGGTTCGAAATTATGGAAAAAGCCCTCCTGCAAATGCTGGAGAGCAAGAAGTACGCCACCCTGCGGGATATGCTGGCCACCATGAATCCCAGCGATGTGGCGGGTATTTTCAACGATTTGGAAGAAAAGCAGGTTCCCCTGATGTTCCGCCTGCTGCCCAAGGAATTGGCGGCGGAAACCTTCGTGGAGATGGAGCCTGACACCCAGGCCCTGCTGATTCAGGGCTTCTCCGACAACGAGCTGAAGGAAGTCCTCAGCGAGCTGTATGTAGACGATGCCGCCGACCTGGTGGAGGAAATGCCCGCCAGTGTGGTGCGGCGGATTCTGGAGCAGGCCGACCCGGAAATGCGCAGCTCCATCAACCAGATTCTCCGCTACCCCGAAAACTCCGCCGGCTCCATTATGACCACGGAGTATGTAGCCCTGCGGCCCAATATGACCGTGGAGGAGTCCATCCTCCGCATCCGCCGCCAGGGGGTGGACAAGGAGACCATCTACACCTGCTACGTTATCGCCGCCGACCGGACCCTGGTGGGCCTGGTGACGGTGAAGGATTTGCTCCTCACCGAGGACGACGACACAAATATCAGCGACATCATGCTCACCAACCTCATCTCCGTCACCACCCAGGATGACCAGGAGGAGGTGGCCCGGATGTTCTCCAAGTACAATTTCCTGGCCCTGCCTGTAGTGGACAAGGAAAACCGCATGGTGGGCATCGTCACCTTCGACGACGCCATGGACGTCATGCAGGACGAGGCCACCGAGGATATGGAGATCATGGCCGCTATCACCCCCTCGGAGAAGAGCTATATGAACAGCACCCCCCTGGATCTGTTCAAGCACCGCATCCCCTGGCTGCTGGTGCTGATGGTGTCGGCCACCTTTACCGGCATGATTATCAGCTCCTTCGAGTCCTCCCTGGGTGCGCTGCCCATCCTGACGGTGTTTATCCCCATGCTGATGGACACCGGCGGCAACAGCGGCTCCCAGTCCTCCGTCACCGTGATTCGTGCCCTGAGCCTGGACGAGCTTCACTTCAAGGACATTTTAGAGGTGCTCTGGAAGGAAGTCCGCGCCGCCGTGCTCTGCGGCGTTGTCCTGGCCGCCGTATGCTTCGGCAAGGTCATGCTGGTGGACCGGCTGCTGATGCACAACACCAGCGTCACCATGGCCGTGGATTTGACAGTGTGCCTGACCCTGGGAGTCACCGTGGTGGTGGCCAAGGTGGTGGGCTGCACCCTGCCCCTGATTGCCAAGCGCCTGGGCTTCGACCCCGCCGTGATGGCCTCCCCCTTCATCACCACCATTGTAGACGCCATGAGCCTGCTGCTCTACTTCGTCTTCGCCAAGGCCATCCTGCATGTATAAAAACGCCCCGCATTTTCCGAAAAAGCCGGAAAATGCGGGAGCTTTTTACTTTTTTGGGGAAATATAGTTGATTTTCTTTACCGTATACACGGTGATAAAGGCCTTGGGGTCGGTTTTTTCCATGAACTTCATAATGGCGGCGTATTCGCTTTTGTCCACGATGACCTGTAGCTCTGGCCGGTGGGGCATGTCGCCGTAGGCTCCGATGGCTTCGTATACCGTGGCCCCGGAGTGGAGGGTATTGAGGATGAAGTCCCGGATTTCCTCGAAATGGGAGGAGATGATGCACATTTTCTTCTTTCCGTCCATGCCGAAGATGAATTTATCCAGAATCACCCCGTTGAAATAGGTGCCCATCAGGGAGATAATCACCGTCCGGCTGTCATAGCACAGGGCGCTGAGCAGGGCCACCGCCAGGCCGGAGACGGACATGGCCACCCCCAGCTCCATGCGGAAATATTTGTTGAGAATTTTGGCCGCAATGTCCAGCCCGCCGGAGGAGGCATTGCGTAAAAACAGCAGCGCCAGCCCGGCGCTGACCACAAAGCAGTAGCACAGCATATCCAGGAAGGGGTCGGCGGTGAGGGATTGGAAGTCCGGGAACAGCCGCTCCAGCAGCCACAAAAAGCCTGGCATCAGCAATGATGTATATACCGTCTTCACCCCGAACTCGTTGCCGATGAGCAGAAAGCCCAGTATCAGGCAGATGGCGTTGAGCCCGAAGGTGAGGTAGGATACATTCACCGGGATAAACCGGCTCAGCACCACCGCCAGACCGGAGATGGAGCCCACCGCCAGATGGCTGGGGATAAGAAAGAAGAATACCGCCCCGGCAATAACCAGGGTGCCCAGGGTGATGATAAGATATTCCCAAATCAGCGAATTGCGTTTCATGCAGGTTCCTTCCTCAGTTCTGTTTCCAGTATTCCACCAGCCAGATTAGGGCCTGGTGATAGCCCTCCAGCCCCTGGCCCTTGATGGTGTGGCGGCAGGCCATACCGGCGTAGGAAATCCGGCGGAAGGGCTCCCGGCTGTCTACATCGGAGATGTGTACCTCCACCGCCGGAAGGTTCACCGCCTTCAGGGCATCCAGAATGGCGATGCTGGTGTGGGTGTAGGCGGCGGGGTTGATAACGATGCCGTCATACTGCCCCAGGGCCTGCTGGATTTTGTCCACCAGGTCCCCCTCGTGGTTGCTCTGGTACTGGCATACCTCCACCCCCAGCTCCCCGGCCCAGACATCCAGCAGGGCCAAAAGGTCACGGAAGCTGCTCTTGCCGTAGATTCCCGGCTCCCGCACCCCCAAAAGGTTCAGATTGGGGCCGTTGATAACCAGAATTTTCATAAGCGCTCCTCCCAAATTCTCCGGATTTCCCGGAGGGTCTGCTCCACGGAGCCGTCGTTGGACACGGCGGCATCGGCGAACCGCCGGTACATGGGCTCCCGGCGGGCATACATCTGCCCCAGGTCCCGGCTCAGGGGCCGCCCCTGGGTGGGCAGCTTGTTAAGCTGGCGGGTGAGCCAGAAGATGGTGCCGTTCTGGTGGAGCAGATCGTAGTTTTCCTCCCGGGTGACGCAGCCGCCCCCGGTGGCAATCACCAAGCCGCTTTGCTTTCCCAGGCTGGCCAGGGTCTGGGTTTCCAGGGCACGGAAGGCCGCCTCCCCCTGGTTGGGGAGAATGTCGGCAATCCTCTGGCCGGTGGTTCTCTCCAATTCCTGGTCAGCATCCACAAATTTCTTGCCCAATTCCTGTGCAAGCTGCTGCCCCACCGTGGTTTTGCCGCTACCGGGCATTCCCACCAGGAGGATATTCTCCATCTGCTGCCGGAGGGCACGGTGAATGGGGGCAATCACATCGTCGGAGATGGGCTTTCCGGTGAACCACTGGGCGCTCTCCTTGGCCTGGGCCACCAGCATCCACAGGCCGTTTACCGCCGTCAGGCCCCGGCGCTCCGCATCCAGGAGGATTTGGGTTCGGGCGGGGTTGTATACCGCATCCAGCACCCCCTCCAACTCGGGAAATTGGCCCAGGTCCAGGGGGCTGATGCCGGTGTTGGGGTACATCCCCACCGGCGTGGCGTTGACGATAACGGCGGCATCGGCGTGGCGGGAGAGGTTGTGATAATTGTTCTCCCCGGTGCGGGAAATCACCACCACCCGGGCCCCCAGCTCCTCCAGCACCGCCGAAGCCGTATTGGAGGCCCCGCCGCTGCCCAGCACCAGGGCCTTCTTCCCCGCCAGCTGCAAGCCGCTTTTCTCCACCAGCCAGCGGAAGCCGAAATAGTCGGTGTTGTGGCCGATGAGCTTACCCTCCCGGCGGAGGATGGTGTTCACCGCCCCCAGCCGCCGGGCCTCCGGGGAGAGAGCATCCAGATAGGGAATCACCGTCTTCTTATAGGGGATGGTGACGTTCAGCCCGGTAAAGGCCCCCTCACGCAGGAAGGGCCCCACCGCCTCCGGCTCCAGCTCCAGCAGCCGGTAGGAATAGGTACCCAGCAGGGCGTGAATTTGGGGGGAATAGCTATGGCCCAGCTTCCGGCCCAGAAGTCCGCATTCCATGTCAAACCACCTCGCAATAGCTGCCCAGATACTTGAATTCCTCGCAGAAGTCGTCCAGCTGGCACATCAGCTCCACAAACTCCCGGGAGTAGACAGAGGTCTCCAAATCAAAATAGAACATGAATTCAAATTCCCGGTCAGGCAGGGGCCGGGATTCCAGCTTGGTAACGTTGATGCCCAGGGTATAAATCCGGGAGAGCACCCGGTACAGCGCCCCGGGCTTGTGGGGCAGAATCATCATAATGCTGGTCTTGTCCGCCCCGGGGTAGATTTCCAGATTCCGGCTGATGCAGATGAACCGGGTGCGGTTGTTGCCCTTGTCCTGGACGCTGGGGGCGAGGTTTTCCAGGCCGTAGAGCTGGGCGCAGGAGCGGCTGCTCAGGGCCGCCAAATCCTTCCGCCCGGAGGAGGCCACCATCTGGGCCGCCAGGGCGGTATTCTCCACCGCCACCACATTCACATTTTTCAGCCCGGCCAGGAATTGGGCGCACTGGCTGATGGCCTGCTGGTGGGAGTAGATTTTCCGGATATCCTCCAGCTTTGTGCCGGGGTTTGCCAGCAGATTGTGGTCCACCTTCAGCCGGAAGGTGCGGACAATGGAGAAATTGTGCTGCACCATCAAATCATACACCTGGTTTACCGACCCGGCAGTGGAATTTTCAATGGGCAGCACCCCATATTGGCACATCCCCTGCTCAATGGCGGAAAAGACTCCCTCGAAATTCTTGAAGTAGAGAATCATAGGGCTTTGGAAAATTTTCTCACAGGCCAGCTGGGAATAGGCCCCCTCCACCCCCTGACAGGCCACCATGGCCTCCCGGGGGAAGAGCCTGGGGGTGGTGTCGATGGCGGCGGTAATCTGCCGGGACAGGGCCGTTTCCTTGCCGTTGCGCTGGGCCTGGTAGCCCCGGCTCAGCTCCATGATACCGGCGTAGAGATTCCGGGCATAGCCCCCCAGCTCCGGCCCGGCCTCCTGGGCCACCCGCTGCAAAATCTCCCGCTCCCGCCCCGGCACATAAATGGGCAGACCCCGCTCCCGCTTATAGTCCGCCACCTGGGCCGACAGCGCCATCCGCCGGCAAAACAGCTCCACCATCTGCCGGTCAATTTCATCAATTCCACTGCGTAGTTCCGAAATATCCATATATTTTTCCTCTTTTTCTTCCAAATGGTGGAATGTAAAATCTTCTGAGTCCCGTAGGGGCGATGAAAATCGCCCGTACCCCCGGATTTTCCGAGTACCCGGTTGAATGGAAAACGCCTTTCGTAGGGGCGATGAAAATCGCCCGTACCCTTCCGGTTTAGCGAGTACCCGGTTGAATGGTACGCACCCATTCCCGGCTCCCTCTCTGAGGGAGCTGGCACGCCC
>UROL01000132.1 GCA_900549495.1 uncultured Eubacteriales bacterium
AGAGACAGGTTCAGTCGGGGATGGTTAGGTCGGGGCGGGTGGAGCGGAGGTGCTGCTTGAATTCTGCGAAGCTGCCTTTGGTAAAGCCATCGGGGTCAATCATCAGCCCGTTTCGCCTGCCCATCATCAGCACATAGCTGTGCTTCAAATGGACAACACGGCAGAACTTGCGGTACTCCAGGGAAAGGTGGACACAGCCCTCGTCCACGTCAATTCTGTCCGCATTCACGGTAATCCTGGTTTCTGGCAGGACACCGTCGTTACTCCGCTTGGATGCCCGCAGGGCATTCCACGAAATGTACCAGGGAAGGAAAAAGAGCAGCAAAAACACCAGCCCGCAGAGTGTAAAGGTTTCTGCCACTTCGGCCAGGATTCCCTGGGAGGCACTGTAAAAAATCAATCCGGCAAAGAACGCCAACTCTGCAATCACGGTGGGGTATCGGGGCCCGGTGCCGATTTTGCGGTAGAACTCCCGGAGTATTTTCTGGTTTGTGGTGAATCGTATCTCAAATTTCGGTTCCATAGAAACCTCCTGAAAAGGGAATAGGGAATAAGGAAGCCCGGCAAAGGGGTATAAAAATTCCTTATTCCCTATTTTTTATTCTCTAAGGGGGGCATTGTCAGGGAGCCGAGGCTCCCTGCGCCTTACATCAGGGGTTCCAGACCCAGCACGGGGTGGCCCTTTTCGGTGAGCCAGTTCAGCAGCTCCTCGCCGTCGGTGGTGATGGTCTCGTCGGCAATCATATCGGTGAAGTTGTCGATGCCATACATCTCCTTGGCGGTCTTGTTCAGCCGGTCTGCCACATCGTCCTTCAGCTCCTTGGGCATCCACACAATCCGCTCCAGGCCGCCCTCGGCGGAGATGAACTTCTTGGAGGAGATGAAGTGGCGGCCATGGCCCATGTAGCCCGGGGTCTGTACGCCGCCGCCGGTGCAGGAGGCCAGCTCGCCGAAGGTCATGCCCACAGGGGTCATGCCCTTGAATTCCCGGTTGACCACGATTACGCCCATGCTCATGGGCTCAATGCCGCAGATGCACTCGAAGCAGCCGCAGGAGGTCATGGGATCCTCCAGCAGGGAGTACAGGGTGACGTTCTCCACGGCACCGTGGGTGGCGTCGGCAATGGCGGCGTTGACGGAGTCATACCGGCCCAGGCGCTCATCGGTGCAGCCCTCCTTGAAGATGGGCTGGCAGGGGCCGTTGGGGTTGAGCTCATTGGTGGCCTTGGCATCCAGCCAGGACACGGCACCGCACAGGCCCAGACGCTCGGGGGTGACCACGCAGCAGTGGGCGGGGGCGAAGGACTGGCACAGGATGCAGGTGTAGTAGCGGTCCACGGCCTCGTCGGTCATGGAAGCCAGGCGGTCGTCACGGGCATCGTAGCGGGGCATGGCAACCTCGTCCCGGAACTTGGCGGCCTGGGCGGGGTCGGTAATCAGGGTGACCTGGCACTTATCCACCACGGCATCGAACTCGTTCATAATCATAACGTACAGAACCTCGGCGAAGTCCTTCAGCCGCAGGCCTGCCTCATAGGCGGCGTTGCTCACCCGGACACGAACCTGGTTGCGCTGGCCGGTGTGCATGACGCCCTCCATGTAGTTGAACCAGGCGTGGAATTTCCGCTCGATAACGGACTCAAAGTCGGTCTGCATCTTCTTACCGGCAACCTCTACAAAGGTGACCAGGGCCAAATCCTTCTCCTGGTCGAAGTCCGGCCCGATGATGGTAATCTTGTGGTCCTCAATTTCGCTCATGTCCCGCATCAGCACCAGCTCTGCGGTGGGGTTCTTGGCGGACCAGCACTCGTTGTGCATATCGGCCTTGCGGATGATTTCACCCTCGAAGGCGGCGGCGAAGGCCACGGGGATGGGCAGCTCGGTGGTCTTAATCTTGATGTTCCGCAGCTCCAGGGACTTCTTCACGGTGTCGTCGTGGCGGCACACGGATTCCAGAGCGCCGGGCACCTGGTTCTCGCCCAGGTCAATGTCCACCACCACGGGGAAGCCCAGGGCAATGGCACCGGCACCGGCGGAGACCACCACGGCATCAATGGCACCGAAGGTGTTCACAAAGGCGGGAACACGGTTCTTGGTGTAGTCCAGCAGTCCTGCCAAATCGCCGGGCTGGATGTTGCCGAAAATCAGAGCGGCACGGATGGCCACGGTGACAACGTGAATCACGGCGGTGACATCGTGACCCAGGGGGATAACCCGGAGCTCCAGGCCCATCTTCACGCCGCCCTCGGCGCACTGCTCGATGCAGTCGCCTACCAGGAAGCTCATAATGCCCTTGCTCTGGTAGTCCTTGACCACCTTCACCACGTCGGCGGGGTTGTCGGCCTTGCCCAGGATAACGGCCACGCCGGGGATATCGCCGGTGACCAGGGGCACGCCCAGGGAACGGATGACAGGGTCGGGAACGAAGCCGATGCCGGACTCATTGGCATAGGGGTCGCCGCCCTCTACATATTTCAGGCCCTCGATAATCTCCGCACCCACGGCGGTGGCCAGACCGGCATTCAGGGCCTGACCCAGATCCTCCTGGTTGGTGATAAGGCTTTTCAGCACACCAACGCAGGCGGGCAAATCCCCCAGGGTCTTCACCTTCACGCCGGTGGCGGCGTAGATGGTGGGGAAGAAATAGGCGGTATCGGGGAACGCAATCTCCTTGTCCGCACCGTACTTGGCGATGGCATTGTTGACAGCGCCCTCGGTCAGGCCTGCAACAGTATTGGAACCGCCATAGATCAAATCGGTTAATACACTCATGGATGATTCCTCCTAAAAATGAATGTGATTTCGTGCTTCAAGCCACTTCCGCTCCCGGATGCTGGGGAAGTGGATTGTGAAAGGACTCCTGCCGAAAGCCCTTTCACAATGCACCACCGGCGGCTGGGTCACGAGAAAGGCCGGGAGGGAGAGGTTCCCTCCCGGCCTTGGTTCGCGGGGATACTTGTGCTCTTACAGCAGGTCGGGACGGTCGCCCAGGTAGCTGTCGGAGTACAGGGTATGGTTCTTGAAGATGTCGCAGGACTTGATGGTTTCCATCAGGCGCAGGTCGCAGGGGTTGACAATGGCGGAGGTCAGACCCTGCATCATTGCCATGGCCACCAGAGCGGAGTCCATGATGGGGCGAACCTTCTTGGGTGCGCCGTTGGAGTTGTTGGACAGACCGCCAGTGGACTTCAGGCCCTCGTCGGCGAACAGCTTGATGGCGTTCAGCACGTCCATCTGCTTGTCCTGCATACCCTTGACCACCAGGAACAGGGGGTCAAACCACAGGTCGGTGGCCTCCATGCCGTGGGACAGGCCACGCTCCAGCATGTTCCGGCAGTGCATCATCCGCTCTTCGTTGTCCTTGGCGATGCCGTCGGCGGAGCAAAGGGCAATACAGATAGCGTCGTTGGCAGCAGCCAGGTCGATGTTGGAGATACGGGAGCCAGCGTCAGCAGAGTTGACAATAGGCTTGCCGTTGGTGCGGTTGTAGACCTTGATACCGGCTTCGATAGCCTTCTTGTTGGCGGTATCCAGAGCCAGGGGCACGTTGTCGAAGTTCTCCTGCAGCAGCTTGACAGCCCACATCATGCGCTCGGGGCCGTCCTTCTCGGCAGGTCCGATGTTCACGTCCAGATAGGTGGCACCGGCAGCAATCTGCTCGGCGGCACGCTTCAGGATGGGAGCGGGATCCCGCTCGTCCATGGCCTTGCGGATGGCAGGGGAGATGCAGTGGATTCTCTCGCCGATGGTGACGAAGGTGGGGGACTCGGGGTTGTGTCCGCCGTAGTGCACGCCCATGTCCACAATCTCGATGGGGGGCACCTTGGTGGCCAGCAGCTCGTCGAAGGACAGCTCCTTGACCTCTTCCTTGGGAGCGGCAGCGGCCTTGGCGGCAGCCTCGGCAGCGGCGGCCTTGGCGGCAGCCTCGTATTCCTTATCCTTCATGTACTTAGGCAGCTGAACGGCCTCCAAAGGACCGACAACCACGTTCCAGCCGGGCAGCTTCTCGGCGATTTCACCCTTCATCACGGCCACCTTGCCGGGGATAATCAGGGTGCGGTTCTTAATCTTGTTCTCAATGTCCAGAGTCTCGAAGGTCTTCTTGATGGTGCTGGAGGAGAACTTACCGGCAGCCCAGGCGGTCAGAACGGACATGCCGGAGGCGTCGGAGATAATCAGGTTCACGGGCTGGTTGGAACGCTCCAGCTCGCCGGAGACCAGGAAGTAGGTCAGAGCGAAGTCCACGGTCAGGGCGCAGGGGCTGTTCTCGTCGGCACCGTTCAGGGGGTAAATCTTGGACTCCACCTTCATGGGCTTCTGGGGGTCGGTGAAGATGTTCTGACGCAGACCGTACAGAGGCAGGGCTGCGGTGTAGTCCATCTGCTCCATAACAATGATGGAGGCGTAGCGCTCGGTGAACATGGCGGCGTAGGCAATTTGCAGCTGCTTGTTGCCCTTGGCCAGCTTGGCCACATTCACGATGGAGGGATAGCCGAAGCTGCGGTCGCCGTCGGTCAGAGCGGTGCGGCGCACCAGAACGGCGTTGGCCAGCGTCTCCTTGGCGGTGTCAGCGGTGACATCCAGCACCAGATTCTTGTTGCCGGCACCTTCCAGCTTCTTCACCAGGTCGTACAGGTCGGAGACGTTACCGGCGGAGACACCCAGGGCCACACCGGCGGCGGTGGCTACGGCGTTCATAGCCTCCCAGTTGTCGGGGGTAGCGCCGTTGAGGATGGGCTTGCCAGCCTTGCAGACTTCCACGGCAGCCTTGGCCACGTCCACGTCCTTAATATCCAGCACCAGAGCACGGTTGGTGGCCATAGCCTTCTTCACCAGCTCCACGGTGGCCTCGGCGTCGCCGCCGTGGCTCTTGACATATACGAATTCCACGTACATCCGCTCGCCGATACGCTCGTAGTCCACCTTGGCCATGTCTGCCAGCTTGGCATCGGCTTCCTGGGCGGTCATCTTGGTGCACACGGGAACGGCGTACAGGTTCTTGCTTACCAGGGTCTTCTCGTGACGGAACAGAACGGTTTCGCCGCCCAGCTTCAGGTCATCACCCACGGTGATGGTCTTCATGGGGGGAGCGGTCTGCTCGTTGAGCATTGCCTTTGCGTCGTCAGAGAAATACGGGCACTTGTCAATGGACACTGCGCCCTGGGCCACCTTCATGCAGAATGCCATACAGGTGGGGCTGCCGCACTCCTTACAGTTCTTCTTAGGAGACAGCTTAAAAATATCGAGACCTTTCAAAGCCATGGTATGTATCCTCCTTCCAATCAGACCAGCTCGGTGATGAACTGCTTAATGGCTGCAACGGCAGCGGGGTGACGCATGATAACAGCGTCGGCGCCGCCGGTCAGGTTGGCAGCGGCGGTGGCAACTTCCATGCCAACGCCCCGGTCTTCCTGGTTGCCCCAAGCGGGCTCATCCTCTTCGGAAGCGGTGGATTCCTTCACGGCCCAGGTGTCGGGGGACACGGGAGCCATGATGGGCATCTGCAGGTCTGCATCGGACTGGGCCAGAGCGGCCAGGCGGACACGATCCAGGGTGGATGCCACATACTCAAAGCCGTAGCCCACGGCGGCGGTGCCCACGTTCATCACGATGGAGGTGGGAGCCACAGTCAGGCCCTTGAGCATGATGTTCAGCTGCTTGGCCAGGTTGATATCGTCGGCGGTCTCAGCGCCAACCTTCTGACCATAGGCCAGGGCAACGGAAGCGCCCACGGTCTTGTAGCTGTCTCTTATACACATCTCCGAGCCCACGAGACCGAGGCTGATCTC
>UROL01000133.1 GCA_900549495.1 uncultured Eubacteriales bacterium
GGTCAGAGATGCCGGTAACCAGGATGCCGTCCTTGATAATCTGGGTGTCGCCAGCCAGTACGCCATCATCATCAAAGAAATAGGAGGCAACGCTGAGGGTGGAGGCAGCGCCGTCACGCATATTGCAGATGGGGGAGGCCACATATTTCCCCACATATTGCTTTGCCAGAGCCCGGTCCTTTACAAACTGGTCCATCTCCACGCCATGCCCGAAGGCCTCGTGGGCAATCAGACCGGTGATGGAGGGGGCGGTAATCACATCATAAACCCCCGGCTCAATGGGCTTGGCCAGGGTGAGATGGTGTGCCTTCTCCACCAGGGCATCCAGCTTGCCGGGGAGCTTGGCCATCACCTCTGCCATTTGGTCAGAGTCGGTGAGGGCAAAGACCTCGACGGTCTTTTCGTTTTCCTGATATATCAGGGCGGCCATACCGTTAATCCAGGTGTAGTTTTGATCCAGCTCCCGGTTGGGGGAGATGAACAGCTTGGAAACCTCCAAAGTGCTGATACGCACAAAGGCATTGCGGATATGCTCGCTTCTGCCCTGCAAATCCTTTTGGGTATTCTGGCAGAAGGAGAGTACCTGCCCATCGGTATATTGGCTCAAATCCGACGGACGGAGAAAGGACTGCACCAGGGGAGCGTCCTCCAGGTGAATGCCCTGGATGGGCTCCTGCCGCAGTGTGCTGCTGACCACAAAGGCATCCTTGATTTGTGCAGCAGTCTGCCGGACATCCTCGACAATGTCATCCAGAGAATATTCGAAGAAGCATCCGCCGTTGTTCAGCTTTACCACAAACCCGCATTCGGTGTCGTCTCCGTTGCTGAGGCTGCTGGTATTGCTGTCCACACGGATGGATTTGGACTTGGTGTCCACACCCAGGACGCTGACGAAGTCAAATTCTTCCTTCAGAATTTTTACCAGGTCTTTTGCCCGGGCTCTTCTGGAATTGAGAAATACAGAAAAAGCCATGTTTACGCCTTCCTTCCTAAAACGATTCCGGCGTAGTTTTTGGAATCGCTTCAATATCTGAGAAAATTATAGCACGTTTTTGCATCATTGCAACCAAAAAAGCGGGGCTGCGAAAGGCAGCCCCGGAAAATTTACTTTTGGGTGTGACAGGAGCCATGCATGGCGCAGTGGGAGCAGTTGCAGCCGCAGGAGGACTTTCCCTGCTTCCTCTGACGCAGAAGAGACCGAACAATCAACGCAACCACGGCCAGCAGCAGAATACACAGCACCAGCGTCCCGGCATTGGCAGAAAACCATTGCAGCATATCCTACACCTCCTTTCCGGAAAATTATACCTTGGTCAATTTCGTGGCTTCCTTATAGGGCCGCAGCAGCATATACAGCAGATACACCAGCACGGCAGCGGCGGCAACCAGGCCCAACGCATTGGGGCTGCCGATGCAGGCATTGCCAAATTGGTTAATCATCAGGGCAATGGCATAGGCGAAGCCGCACTGATAGGCGATGGCGAACCAGGTCCACTTTGCGCTGTTCATCTCCCGCTTGATGGCGCCGATGGCGGCAAAGCAGGGGGCGCACAGCAGGTTAAACACCAGGAAGGAGTATCCGGTGATACCGGTAAAGGCACCGGCAATATTCTGATACACCGTGTTGTCTCCGCCGCCATACAGGATGCCCAGGGTGCCGACAATGTTTTCCTTTGCTACCAGGCCGGTGATGGAAGCCACGGCAGCCTGCCAGTTGCCCCAGCCCAGGGGCTTGAAAATCCAGGCAAACACAGAGCCAATCCGGGCCAGAATGGAGAATTCTACTTCGTCCTCGGTGAGCATACGGAAGGTGCCGTCTGCCCAACCAAAATAGGTGGTGAACCACACGAAGATGGTGGACAGCAGGATAATGGTACCGGCCTTCTTGATAAAGCTCCATCCCCGCTCCCACATGCTGCGCAGTACATTGCCCACGGTGGGAAGGTGATAGGCGGGCAGCTCCATTACGAAGGGGGCAGGCTCCCCGGCGAAGGGCTTGGTTTTCTTCAGGCAAATGCCGGAGACGATGATGGCAGCCATGCCGATGAAATAGGCGGAGGTAGCAACCCAGGCGCTGCCGCCGAAGAGGGCACCGGCAATCATGGAGATGAAGGGCACCTTTGCGCCGCAGGGAATAAAGGTGGTGGTAATGATGGTCATGCGGCGATCCCGCTCGTTTTCAATGGTACGGGAGGCCATGATGCCGGGAACACCGCAGCCGGTGCCGATAAGCATGGGGATAAAGGACTTGCCGGACAGGCCGAACTTCCGGAACACCCGGTCCAGAACGAAGGCAATCCGGGCCATGTAGCCGCAGGCCTCCAGGAAGGCCAGCATCAGGAAGAGCACCAGCATCTGGGGCACAAAGCCCAGCACAGCCCCCACACCGGCTACAATGCCGTCCAGAATCAGGCCGGAGAGCCAGTCAGCCACGTTTGCCTTTTCCAGTAGATTGCCAACCAGCACGGGAATGCCGGGAACCCATACGCCAAAGTCAGCGGGGTCAGGCTCGGTGCCATAGGCATCCAGAGCTGCCTGAATGGCGGCATAGTCGGCGCTTTCGGTGGTGACCTCCAGGGTCTCCTCGTCTTCCAGAGTATAGTCGATGGAAGCATCCGCAGGAACGGCAGCCCGCAGGGCCTGGATGGCCTGGGCGGCAGCCTCCTCGCTGTAATCCGGGCTTTCGGCATCCAGAGCCTGGGCCGTGGCATCGTCGCCATACTCGGCAACCAGGGCCTCAATAATCTGGTTTGTGTCGCCGTAGGCTTCGGCAGCCTCTTCGTAGCTTCCGGTGCCGATGCCCAGCAGGTGCCAGCCGTCGCCGAAGACACCGTCGTTGGCCCAGTCCGTGGCGGGAGCGCCAACACCCACCATGGCCACCCAGTAAACCAGGAACATCACGGCGGCGAAAATAGGCAGGCCCAGCCAGCGGTTTGTCACAATCCGGTCGATTTTATCCGAGGGGGAGAGTTTCCCGGCGGCGTGCTTCTTGTAGCAGCGCTGAATCACTTCTCCGATGTACACATAGCGCTGGTTGGTGATGATGCTCTCGGCATCGTCGTCCAGCTCCTTTTCGGCAGCCTGGATGTCGGCCTCAATGTGGTCGGCTACGCTCTTGTCCAGCTGCATCTTAGCCAGCACCTTATCGTCCCGCTCAAAAATCTTGATGGCGTACCAGCGCTGCTGCTCCTCTGGCATGGTGTGGACGGCGGCCTCTTCAATGTGGGCAATGGCGTGCTCCACCGGGCCGGAGAAGGTGTGCATGGGGACGGTTTTCCCACTCCTGGCGGCCTGGATGGCAGCCTCGGCAGCTTCCATGATGCCGTCACCCCGGAGGGCGGAAATCTCCACAACCTGGCAGCCCAGGGCATCGGACAGCTCCTTGGTATTGATTTTGTCTCCGTTCTTGCGCACCACATCCATCATGTTGATGGCAATGACCACAGGGATGCCCAGCTCTGTAAGCTGGGTGGTCAGGTACAGGTTACGCTCCAGATTGGTGCCGTCGATGATATTCAGAATGGCATCGGGGCGCTGGTCAATCAGATAATTCCGGGCCACAACCTCCTCCAAGGTGTAGGGGGACAGGGAGTAGATGCCGGGCAGGTCGGTGATGACCACGTCGCTGTGCTTTTTCAGGCGGCCCTCTTTCTTTTCAACGGTAACGCCGGGCCAGTTCCCTACAAATTGATTGGAGCCGGTGAGTGCATTGAACAGGGTAGTCTTGCCGCTGTTCGGGTTGCCCGCCAGAGCAATTTTCAGTTCCAAAGTGATTCCTCCTCTTTCTGTTAGCATTGGCTAACGATAAAACAAATGAAAATGGGGCAATGCCCCGGGGATGCTGTGTTTACTCTACCTCAATCATGTCTGCGTCCCCCTTGCGGATGGACAGCTCATAGCCCCGGACGGTGATTTCCACCGGGTCTCCCAGAGGGGCAACCTTGCGCACATAAACCTGCACGCCCTTGGTAACGCCCATATCCATGATGCGGCGCTTGACAGCACCCTCGCCGTGAATCTTCACGACCTGGGCGGTCTGCCCAACCTGTACCTGCCGAAGTGTTTTCATTCCCATTTCCTCCTTGTATTCTTTGGGCAAAAATCAAACCATGACCTTTTGCGCCATTTCTTTGCTGATGGCCACCCGGGATTCCTTCACCTTTACAATCAGATTGCCTCCCATGGTGTTGATAACCGATACACCGGCCCCTACCACAAAACCCAAATCCTCCAGGTGCTTCTTGACCTCCGGGTTCCCGCCGATTTTCTTGACGATGCAGGTTTCGCCGGAATCTGCAAATGTAAGCGGCATCATGCACTCCACCTTCCTTTTTTGAGTAATTAGCACTTGCTAACTTTTAAGGCTCTAAATGGTTAGCTCTCGCTAACCATCGGTAATATAGCACGCCTGTTTTCCGTTGTCAAGGCGGACTTAAAAATTTTTTGGGATTTGATGTAGAATGCCGAATTCTCCCCGCCGGAGCGGCAGGCCGATTGTCACGTTTGACAAGGGGGCTTGCTTGCTTTCTCCGGCTCCGGGGCGAAGCTCCGGCAGAGGCTTTCTCACCGGAACAGGGAGAGGCTGACCTTTACCACCTGGGTGACAAAATGGATTGTCTCCTCTTTGCTGTACTTGTCGTAGCCCTCTACCACCACGTGCATCAGCCCGTTGGACAGGTGAGTATACATCATTTGAAGCTCTGTTTCGCTGGCCCTTGGCAGCTCCTGCCGCCAATAGGCAAGGCTGTTCTCCTTGGCTACGGCAATCATCTTCATCAGAATGGTGGAGCCTGCATTCCCCAGGATGAGCACCCGACAGGCCTCCCGGTTCTGCTCCACCATGTCGTAGATGGCCTCAATCAGTGCGGTCACGTCAAAGGAGTTGACGTAGCGCAGGGACTTCTCGAATGCGGCAAGGAGCTCGTTTTCGATGCACTCCATCAGGGCAAAGCAGTCGCTGTAATGGGCGTAGAAGGTGGCTCGGTTCAGTTGGGCCAGAGCGCAGACCTCCTTCACGGTAATCTTGTTGACGGGCTTTTCCTTCAGCAGCGTCAGAAAGGACTGCTTGAGCACCATCTGGGTATAGCGTTTTCTGGCATCCGGTCGTTCCATACACTCGCCTCCATAAAAAGTTTACAAAATTGGGCAACATTATCGCCGGGGATGTTGCTTATCTTTCAGCTGTGCCGGGTGTGCTGATTGTTTCTGCCTTCCATTCCCAGTATACTGTACTTGTGAAAAATAATCAACACTTGTCTGCTTTGAAAGGAGGCAGCGGATATGTATAAACAATATTTGTTGACAGGGGCCACCGGCTTTTTGGGCCGGGCCGTGGCAGAGGAGCTGGTTCGCCAGGGGGCCCGGGTGCGTGGGCTGGTGCTTCCGGGGGATCCATATAGCGATTTGCTCCCGGGGGAGGTAGAAAGGGTTTCGGGGGACGTGTGTGATGAAGATGCCCTGGGGGCATTCTTCGCCCAGGCTGACAGCAACACCTGCGTGATTCACTGCGCCGGCATTGTCTCTGTGGCCTCCCGGCCCGGGGCGAAGCTCTATCAGGTCAATGTGGGGGGCACGTGGAAGCTCCTCCAGCAGTGCGTGGCGCATAACCTGTCTCTTATACACATCTCCGAGCCCACGAGACCGAGGCTGATCTCGT
>UROL01000134.1 GCA_900549495.1 uncultured Eubacteriales bacterium
GCAGGCCCTGTATTATGCATGGAAAGATGCTGGTGCAGATGTCCCTCCGGTGATGATTACTGTAGCAAACAGGACGGAAACTGCTGCACGTATCAAATATGCATTCGACCATGGGCGTATTCCCGTTCCCGAACTCTGCGATCCGAATTTAACAATCCATATTGACTCCAAGACAATGGATGCGGCTACAAACGTGGTTGCGCCAACTGTTGACGAAGATAGTGAAGCAAAAATCAGCAAAGCAGATGCAGCAGCAATTCTTCGTGAGACTGTTGACACAGTTGGCCAAAAAGGCAAACGAGGCGAGCAAATTCGAAATGTGATTTCTGTAGGCATGCTATCGGAAGGATGGGATGCAAAAACAGTAACACATATTTTGGGATTGCGGGCGTTTTCCAGCCAGCTTCTCTGCGAACAGGTTGTTGGTCGTGGCCTTCGCCGGACCAGCTATGATCTGTCTGAAGGCAGTGACATGTTTACGCCGGAATATGTCAATATCTTCGGAATCCCCTTCACCTTTTTGCCTCATGAATCGGATGAACAAGGAACGCCTCCAACGACTCCGCCCAAAACTCAGGTTGAGGCATTAAAAGAGCGCTCTGAATATGAGATTCGCTGGCCCAATATCATCCGATTGGATCGTGTGTTCAAACCACAGTTAACAGTAGATTTGGACAAAATTGATACGCTGGAACTGAATGCAGCAGATACCCGATTGAGAGCTGACCTTGCTCCGATCATTGACGGCAAAACGGATCTGACGAAGTGTACCGAAATTGATCTACAGAAACTGGATGCGGAACTGCGTATGCAGCGCATTGTTTTTGAAGCATCTGGACAGGTCTACGATCTGATGAAAACATCGTGGCAAAATGAGGCAACGAAGTTTGCTCTGTTGGGACAGGTCATTCGACTTGTGGAGGAATATCTAAAATCTGGTGCCATTGTAATCAATCCGCCGCTCTTTAATACAGATCCCGTGCGTCAGCGAATTATCTACATGATGAATATGAACAAGATTGTTCAGCACCTGTGGAGTTTCATCAAACTGGAGCAGACGGAAAAAATCGCGCCTATTTTTGACCCCAACAAAAAAATCCGATCCACAGCGGATATGCCTACTTGGTTTACAAGCAAACCGTGCTGCATTACCAAAACATCACAAATTAGCCATTGCGTATTCGACAGCGCATGGGAAGCTACAGAGAGTTATGTGATTGAAAAGAATCCCCATGTTACTGCATGGGCAAAGAACGATCACCTCGGTTTCGAAATTCTATATATCTTTGATGGTGTTGTCCGAAAATACCTCCCAGATTTCTTGATTCGATTGGATAACGGAAAGACCCTGATTCTTGAAACAAAAGGACAAGAAACTCGCCGCGATAAAGAAAAGAGGAAAGCTCTGTCCGAATGGGTTGCCGCGGTAAACAGCTTGGGTGAGTATGGCGAGTGGTGTAATGATGTATCTTACAACATCGCAGATGTGGAGGGTATCATTGCCAAATACATCTGAGTAAAGACTAATCAAACGTAAAAACAACAGGCGTGACCAACGTTGGTCATGCCTGTTGTCGTTCGTTTTCACTTGTGTAGCAAATTAACGGCAAGAAAATCAAATAATGCTACCCTAGTGTATGTTGACTCTTTACGAGTGTCAAAGAAAACTAAGGCGTAAGGGCGAACTCGGCAATGAGTTTCCAGAAAAAGTAACACACTCGAAAAATATTCTCGGACTTGCTAAGAGACGCTGCTATAAAAGCCCTTATGGCGCTTACTCAAGTTCCAGAATTAGAGAGGTTTTGTTCAGTTCCATTCCTCAGCTAAGAGGAAATCGCGGATATTCCGGTGCTTGATTCCATTTCGGCTCATGTCGAACTCATCAAGGGAAACAACGTACTTGGGGAAGTTGTCTCGAATGTTATCATACGCGCCAAACTCACGGTTAACCGTTTCTTCCGACGCCAGCAGGTAAGTGACCTGAACATACAGCTTTTCGCCGCGCTTGTTACATACAAAATCAATTTCCTTATCGCCCATTCTGCCGACAGTCACTTCATAACCCCGGCGCAGCAGCTCAAGATAGACGATATTCTCCAAAATGAGATTGATGTCCCGCATGTTGCCGCCAAAGACCGCCTCGCGGATGCCATGATCGGCAATATAATACTTCTCATTGGAGGCAAGGATCTGTTTGCCCTGCAAGTCCTCCCGTTTCACCTGATAGAAAAGGTACGCCTCGCAGCAGTATTTGATATAGTTCAGGATCGTTTCCGGGGCAACGGTGCGCTGCTCGTTTTTCAGGAACTTTGCAAGCGAGGTTGCCGAGAAAGTTGTTCCCACATTGGCAATCACATAGGCAATGATCCGTTCCAGCAAATCTACATCCCGGATTTTATTCCGCTTCACGATGTCCTTGAGCTGGACGGAATTGAATAGATCGTGAAGATATTGCTTGGACGGCGCATCTGCATAGCGGAGGTTCGCAAGATAAGGCATCCCTCCGGCAACCAGGTACTTTTGGAAACACTGCTGGATGGATGCATCAGGAGCAATCGAACGGTACAGCTCCATGAACTCTCCGAAAGAAAACGGATAGATCACAAACTCTACATACCGTCCACCCAAGTAAGTTGCAAGCTCACCGGACAGCAGCTTTGCATTGGAACCGGTGATATAGATGTCGCAGTCCAGCGAGATGCGAAAAGAGTTGATGCACTTCTCCCAGTCCATGACCTCCTGGATTTCATCGAAAAAGAGGTAGACCTTGCCGCCAATCTCTCTGGCACGTTTGGTGATCTCATCATGCAGCGCCTGAGCGGTTTGCAAATGGGAATAGCTCATATCCTCAAAGTTGATAGAGATAAACTGCGCCGGGCTGATGCCGGACTCCGTGAGCTCCTGCTGGATCAGCTCCAACATAACCGACTTTCCGCAGCGGCGAATACCGGTCATGACCTTGATCAGCTCCGACCCGATGAACGGACGGATGCGGCTCATATACAGTTCACGTTTGATCATAAAATTTCCCCCGCCTTCCGTGACTGACCATAGTATATCACACTTGCAATTGAAACTCAATGATGAAATTTCGATTTTATCAGTTATATCTGATAAAATACAAAATACGACAAACAGTATCCGGTAAGACTAGCGGTGCGTAACCGGGATGTGCAATCCATATTACAAAATTTTTATGTCAGAAGAAGTCTCTTGGTTGCGTCTTATAGGACAAAGGCCTTTTACACAGCAAGAAACGGAGGAGACACCTCATGAATGACGAGGAAATCATTGCGCTATACTTTGCCCGGGACCAGGAGGCGCTGACCCAGACGGACAAAAAGTACGGAGCCTACTGCTATACATTGGCAAACCGAATTCTGAGCAGTCCGCCGGATGCGGAGGAAACCGTCAGCGATACTTATTTCAAAGCCTGGCAGGCCATCCCACCCACGAAGCCCAAGGTATTGCGGCTGTTCCTTGCCAAAATTGTCCGGAATCTGGCATTCACCCGCTGGCGCAGCGAAAACGCCCAGAAGCGGGGCGGCGGAGAAATGCACCTGGTGCTGGATGAACTGGGGGAGTGCATCGGAACGGAGGGGGATTTGGAGGCGGAGCTGAACCTCAAGGAGCTGACCCGCACCATTGCCGCCTTCCTGGACACCCAGCCCCAGCGGGAGCAAAATGTATTCCTGCGCCGCTACTTCTTTTTGGAGGACACCCGGGAGATTGGCAGCCGCTATCAAATGAAGCCGGAGGCTGTCCTGAAAAGTTTGAGCCGCACCCGGACGAAACTGAAAAAATATCTGATTCAGGAGGGATACACGGTATGAAGCAAGAAGATTTGTTCCGTGCCATTGGGGAGCTGGATTCTCTGCGCCTTGCAAAAACAGAGGAGGAATTATCCATGAAATCTGGCATGAAGTTTACCCGCCGGCTGCTGATTGCAGCGGTTGTGACGGCGCTGCTGGCTGGCTCTGCTTACGCCACACACTATTTTTTGTTCGATTCCCCAAAAGAGATGGTCACCGGCCTGTATGGCAGCGATGCCAGCCTTGCACCCAGCGAGGCTTCCGACGACCAAAAGCCCTGGCCCAACAGCTATGTGCTGCCGGGCTATGACAAGCGCCCGGTGGACGAAACCACCGCCCAGGCCATGGAGGGCTGGATTTCCCCGGTGGGGCAGACACTAGGAAACGGTGGCTATCGGCTGACCGTGGATGCCTATGTATATGACAGCGCCATGAAGGTGGGCTTTGTCACCCTGGCGCTGGAGCATGACAAGCCCATTGCCGAGGCGGATTTGATGATGCAGCGCAATGGGGAAATTATCCCCGGCATGGTGGAGTTTACCCAGTATGGGCGGTGCTACATCATCCCGGAAAAGACAACGGACACCACTCTTGCCATGACCTACTATTTTAGTTCCGATGTGCGGGACACGAATGTTTTCGCCATCACGCTGCTTGACCATGACGAGCAGAAGCGCATCCTTGCGGAGAGAGACAACATTGAGGAGGAGCGGAAAACCTACATTGCCCAGCGCAAGGAAGCCTTGAAGGCGGAAATGACCCTGGAAGAAGCCAAGGCAAAGCTCATGGAGCAATCCGGCTTCACCGGCGGGGAAGCACCCTATGATAGCTATTATTATCTGGCAGCCAATGAATACGACTGGAATTACGCTTCCTCCCACCCCCAGCAAACCAGCCCGGAGGGGGAGGCAGAAGCCCGCCTGCGCCAGGAGCTGACCCCGGAGGAAGCGGAGGCAAGGCTGCGGCAAATCTGGGGGGACGAGGCGGTGGATGCCACCTTCCAGGACCAGCCGGAGGATATTCCGGAGTTTGCCTATTGGATTCTGGCGATGGAGGAAGTGGATGCCACGCCCCAGGAAAACAAATTGATTCTGCCCATGCCGGAGGACAGCGCCCTGCCCAACCGCTCCTTTGGCGGCGGGGATGTGCTGGTAAACAGCTTGTGTCTCCGGGTGAATGACGAAAAATACAACCCCCGCGGTTCTACAGATGTGACGCTTCGGATGAAGGATGGCTCCACATTTGTGGTTCGCAGCGATGAGATGGACAACTGCCTGTTCCAGAAAGGGGAATGGGACGGCACCTGCCTGTGTATGCTCAACAGCGCCATCAATATTGAGGACATTGAGACGGTGATTCTGACCGTCAATGGACAAGAGATTCCTCTGACGGCGGATTGAAGTATGGCACAGCCCCCGGCTCCCTCTCTGAGGGAGCTGGCACGCCCGCAAGGGCGTGACTGAGGGAGTGTCGTTCGATGAATGGTAAAAGGAAACGGTTTCAGAGTTTCGTAGGGGCGATGAAAATCGCCCGTAACCCCACGGTTTAGCGAGTACTCCGTTGAATGGAACCCGCCCCCGTAACCGTTCCCGGCTCCCTCTCTGAGGGAGCTGTCGAGCGAAGCGAGACTGAGGGAGTGTACTACGGTGAACGTAGACGGTCAAAAGTTTCAGAGGCAAAAGGCCGTTTGTAAACCGTTGGCTCTAATCAACCATCGGACGGCACTCCCTCAGTCACGCCCTTTGGGCGTGCCAGCTCCCTCATAGAGGGAGCCTGGAGGGGGCGCTCTTTCCCGGCTCCCTCCCTGAGGGAGCTGTCGAGCGAATGCGAGACTGAGGGAGTG
>UROL01000135.1 GCA_900549495.1 uncultured Eubacteriales bacterium
CTCATCGAAGGTGTAGTCCCCGCCCTTGCGCTTCTGGCCCAGCAGCACCACGCCTATCAGCTCGTCGCCGTCGGCAATGGGGACGAAGCAGGCGATTTTTTCCTCTTGCAGGGCCTTTTTCTCCGTCTCCCACATGGAGCGGTAGATGCTTGTGCGGGCGAAATCCTCCATTAGCAGGCAGCCCTCCCGGCCCCGGAGGTAGCAAATCAGGGGGTGATTTGCCGTGAGCATAAAGTCCCGGCTGTGGAGCCGACTGAAGCTCTGCTCCACCGGGTAGGCATCCTCCGCCCCCCGTAGACACACATAGCCCTGCTCCACAGGGACAATCTCCTGAATGGTCTCTGCCAGTGCCCCCAGGATTTTTTCCTTCACCAGTGTCTGGGCCACCCGGTGGCTGAACTGCTGGAGGATGTCATTCTGGTTCTTCTCCTCCCGGACAAACAGGGCGGCCAGGAAGCGGCGCATCACCAGGTACAGCAGCAGCACAAACAGGGCCATGGCCGCCGCAATGCAGGCCACTGCCAGAGCCTGGCGCATATGCAGCTGGTCGCACAGGTAGCTCATTGCCGGTGCGGCGCACACGTAGCACAGGGCAAAGCCGGAGCATGCAGCCAGAATATTGCAGCCCACCGGCGTGGCCAGCAGGGAGAGCTTGAACATCCGCTTTTTATACAGGGCATAAAACACCAGCCAGGAGAATATCAGGCCGGAGAGAATATCTACAGGGAAGCCCTGCATGGCCGGGATGGCCGACAGGGCTGTGCCCGCCACCATCACCAGAAGGCCGGTCAGAACCGGGCTCAGCTGCCGCAGCACCAGCACGTCCCCCCGGCAATAGCGGACAAACAGCCGGATGCAGCTTACCGCAATCAGCGCCGCCCCTGCCAGCAGCGGCAGCACCGCCCAGGTATACTGGTATACAAACTGCACGCCGCCGGAGGCCGTCTCCTGCACCAGGGGGGTTGGGATGAAGAAATCGGTAAACAGATTCACCACATACAATAGCCCATAAAAGACCAGCCAGAAATACCGGCCATTGCCCGCCTTTTCGTCCAGGAAGTCCAGAAAAAAGGCGTAAAAGGCCCCCGGAACCAGCAGAATTCCCAGCAGCGACACATAATGCCAGAAATTCACCGAGGGCCAGAACTGAATCCGCATCAAAAACGAGCCCCCCACTGCCAGAAGCAGACTGCTCAGCAGCAGAATAAAGGAGCGAATCACCTTCGTCTTCTTGGCGGACAAGAACACGAACAGCAGAAACAGATAGCACACCAGGGCCAATATTGAAATCCAGCTAAAACTTGTCATGAATCTGTTTCCTCTTTTCTTTCCAAGGCTCAATGGCACACAGGCATCCCTTCCCGGGGTGGGGGAGAGGGGTTACGTCATCTTCAGGAAATCCGCCACTTCCATGGTGCCGGGGTTCATCTTCCGGATGGGCTTTGGGTGGCTCTGGGCATAGGCGGCAAAGGTGCCGCACCGCACCAGGGTGATGTTCAGGGGATCCACCCCCAGAATCTTCTGCAAATCCTGGTAGTCGCTGTCCAGATACTTAAAGTAGATGCCCAGCTGCTGGCGCAGAATTTCCACGCTCACCGCCGTACCGGGCAGGGCCATGCGCTCCATCTCCACATACAGGTGCAGCTGGGGGCGCTTGTTCTCGGTGTATTCCTTCCGGGCGAACCAGTCCTTCACCGGCAGGCCGGAAAGGGCAATGGAATGGCGGATGGAATTTTCGGTAATCCGGGTGAATCCGGCAATGTCAATCACGTCCGGCACCCGGTCTATGTAGGCAAACCGGGGGATGCGGATTTGCTCCTCCTGATTTTCAACGCCCATGCAGCGGTAGACATCCCCCACCCGGTAGCGGACGAAGGCGCCGCCCTTGAGCACCGTGATTACCAGCTCATATTTCTCCCCTGCGGCCACCTGGTCCATCAGCACGGTTCTGGGCTGATAGTCGGGGTCATCCCGGCTGCGGAGCATCTCGGACTCTGGGATGAATTCATAGAAGCAGGCATCCGGGAAGAAGTACATGCCGTTCCGGCTCCAGGTCTCCGTGCCGATGCAGGTGGGCTCGGTACCGGCGAATATCTCCATGGGGCGGATGCCCCACATATGCTCCAGGTCGTCTTTGTAGCACCAGTTGTCGGTGCCGGCGCACATAAAGCCCTTCAACCGGAACAAATCCTTGGGCAGAAGCTCCCGCTTCTCTTTCTTGCAGGCCTGCTTGCCCCGGAGGTAGCGCAGAAGCATTTCCGGAGAGCAGCTTTTCAGCTTTTTCAGCTTGGAATCGGCGGAGCCCTGGTCCAGGGCCCGGACGCTCTGGCTGATATAGTAGGTTACGCTGCCCAGGCCGAAGAAATATTCAATGCCCTTTTTCATCCCCAGCTTAAAGCCCCGGACATTGCGCTCCTTAAAGGACATGGCCGCTGCCTCCTTTACGGGAGGGAGGTACTCAATGTCAATTTCATCCTTCAGCAGCAGGGGCATCAGCCCGGTGGCGAAGGGCAGGGGGGCCAGAGCGTAGAGCATATGGTCGGTAACAGAAATATCGAAATCTCCCCGGCCCTTTCCGGTGGCCAGGATGAAGCAGGCCATCATATTGCGCTTGTAGGTATCCAGCATTCCGCTGGAATAGGGAGCCACCTTCATGGGGTGCATTCCCCCCTCCCAGGTGGTTTGAATCCACAGCATGGGCTTTTCCGGCAGGCACCCGTCGTCCTTCCGCAGGAGCAGGTCGGCATAGTCGGCATAGGTGGTCAGGGGCACCTGACTGCGGAACTCCTCTAAATTTCTGGGGGTTCCCTGCTTGCAGAATCTCCGGCCCAGCTCGCATTGGCTCCAAATTTCGATTTGCTCCATCACCAGGCGGCGCTGCACCGTCATGTATTCCTCCAGGGTCATATCCAGGAAGCCGCAATATTCCTTCCAAAGTCTCTCCTTGGAGCTGGTGCGGAGCTTTTCTTGAAATCGCATAGGGGTTGCGGCCTCCTTTCGCCGTCTGTCTCTGTGTCAGCGGCTTTCCCAGGCTCTGCGGATGCTGCGGAAAGTCGGAAGGATGCAGGGGGTGGATTTTTGGTAATCCGGGTAGTCCCGGAACAGCTTTGGGAAGGTCCATAGCTCCTGGAATACTATGTAACCCAGATTCAGGCAGCAGCTCTCCCCGGCCAGAAGCCAGATTTCCCGCCGCTGCCAGGCCAGCGCCAGCAGCAGCCAGCACAGGCAGAACCACAGCACCCCCGGATGGCGGCACAGTGCGTACATACCCCTGCGGTATACCCTGGGCTTTTCCTGGGGGTGGAGGTAGGTTTTGTCAAAGGGAAGGGCGAAAAACAGGGAATGCACCGTCAGTCCTGCGGCCAGCACCGCCCCCGGCAGAAATGCCGGAAAGCGAAGCCCCGCCCGGTATTCCCACAGGCAAAGGGCATAGTCCCCCAAGAGCATCAGGCAGCCCAGGGGAAACAGCAGCCGCAGGGGCTTGCGCTTCCACTGCACATCGTTGCAGTCATACAGGATGAACAAGGCAAAGGCCATTGCCGCCACGGTGTATGCCACGCTGCTCCCCCCTAAAATGTCGAAATGAAAGTATTGCCCTTTGGCCCTTATTGGTTCTCACCCCGGCGGCAGTACAGGCACATCTCATAGGCAATGCCCTCCTCTACCCCGGATTGGAGAATTTCCTTCAGCTCCCAGTCCGGGCTTTCCGCCAGGTTGGGCAGGAAGGTATCCGACACCGGGTTGGTATGCACTCTGGTGATATAGGCCCGGGTGCAATAGGGCAGCATCGCCCGGTAGACGCTCCCCCCGCCAATAACGAAGACACGGGGAGCCACCTTTGTCTCCTCCGCCGCCTCCTCAGGGCTGCGGCAGGTGGTGAAGCCGGGAAGGGTCACTCCCCTGCGGGACAGCAGGATATTCACCCGCCCGGGCAGAGGCTGCCCCCCGGGGAAATCCTGGGTGGTGCGGCGGCCCACAATCACCGTGGCCCCCTTGGTGATCTGGCGAAAAAATTTCCGGTCGGCGCTCAGGGCTACCGGCTGGGTACCGTCCCGGCCAATGCCCCAATCGTCATACACAGCGGCAATGAAATCCATCTTCTCACCTCAGATTGCCATGGGAATTTCAAAATCAAAGGGATGGTACTGATAATTTTCCAGCCGGAAGGAGTCCTTGGTGAACTGGTAGAAGTCCGTAATGCCGGTATCCATCCGGAAAATGGGGGCATCGTACCCCGGCTTTTCCAGCATTGCCCGGACTGCCGGGATATGCCGGTCATAGATGTGGCAGTCGGCAATTACATGCACCAGCTCCCCCACCTGCAAGCCGGACACCTGGGCCATCATATGGGTCAGCACGGCATACTGCACCACGTTCCAGTTGTTGGCGGTGAGCATGTCCTGGCTGCGCTGGTTCAGGATGGCATTGAGCACATTGCCGGTGACATTGAAGGTCATGGAGTAGGCGCAGGGGTACAGATTCATCTCGTGCAAGTCCTGGAAATTATAGATATTGGTCAGAATTCTCCGGGAGGCGGGGTTGTGCTTCAGGTCATACAGCACCCGGTCCACCTGGTCGAACATGCCCTCTTTGTACTGGTGCCGGATGCCCAACTGGTAGCCGTAGGCCTTGCCGATGGTGCCGTCCTCCCCTGCCCATTCGTCCCAGACGTGGCTGCCCAGGTCGCAGATGCGGTTGGACTTCTTCTGCCAAATCCATAGCAGCTCATCCACGGCACTTTTCCAATAGGTGCGGCGCAGGGTCATAATGGGGAATTCCTCTGCCAGATTATACCGGTTCACCACGCCGAATTTCTTGATGGTGTGGGCCGGGGTTCCGTCCGGCCAATGGGGGCGAACCTCCATATTCTCGTCTGAAAATCCGTTTTCCAAAATGTCCAGGCAGGTCTGCCTGTATAACTCGTCTGCTCTGCTCACGGTTACGCCGTCCTTTCTTGAAAAACTCCGGTGTCCGCCGCTGCTCTGACACAGACGATGCTTCCAGAGGTTCTTCCGGATTATAACACAGCCCGGCACACTCTGCAATTCTTTTTCTTTGCCGGAAAGTGGGAAGCGGCTGCTGCAAGCATCCGCTGTGCAGCAGCCGCTGAGGGTAATCGCTTAGCCGACGAACTCGCTGCCTGGGGCGGTGGGTTCTGTTGCGGTGGTGGGCTCAGTGGTAGTGCCGGGGGCGGGAGTACCGGTGGAGGCCACGGTCACATACTGGCCGTTAATCCAGCCCAGGTCGGTACGAATCCAAGTCTCGGCACCCACGGTCACGGTCTCACGAACCACAACCTTGGAGGTAATCATAACCTTTGCCATCAGAGCGCCATTGGAGTTGGAGGTGCCGCGGACGTTGGCGGTGAAGCCCACGCCGGAGACGGTGCCGGTGGTGCCGGAACCGGCGGCGCCGATGCCGGTAATGGTCAGGTAGCTGACGCAGACCCAGCCGTTATCGGTGCGGCCCCAGCTCATGCCGCCATCCAGCTTGATTTCGTACAGGACGACGGAGTTGTTCTTCTTCACAGTTGCCACCTCGGGGTAGCCCATGTTGGAGCCGGTGCGAACCTTGATATCCTGGTTGGCATAGCCCACGGCCTGTCTCTTATA
>UROL01000136.1 GCA_900549495.1 uncultured Eubacteriales bacterium
GCCCGGGAGGGGGCGGATTATTCCAGCTCGAAGGCACCGGTATACAGCTGGTAGTAGGTGCCCTTTGCGGCAATCAGGTCGTCGTGGGTGCCGCGTTCGATGATTTGGCCGTGGTCCAGCACCATGATACAGTCGGCGTTGCGGACGGTGGACAGGCGGTGGGCGATGACGAAGACGGTTCTTCCCTTCATCAGCGCATCCATACCGGCCTGCACCTGGGCCTCGGTGTAGGTATCGATGGAGGAGGTGGCCTCGTCCAGAATCATCACCGGGGGATCGGCCACGGCAGCCCGGGCAATGGCAATCAGCTGGCGCTGGCCCTGGGAGAGGCTGGCGCCGTTTCCGGTGAGCATGGTGTTGTAGCCGTCTGGCAGCCGGGTGATGAAGTCGTGGGCGTTGGCCAGCTTGGCGGCGTGGATACAGGCCTCGTCGGTGGCATCCAGCTTGCCGTAGCGGATATTGTCCATCACCGTGCCGGTGAACAGATTGGTCTCCTGGAGCACCACGCCCAGAGAGCGGCGCAGGTCGGGCTTGCAGATTTTGTTGATGTTGATATCGTCGTAGCGAATTTTGCCGTCATCAATGTCGTAAAACCGGTTAATCAGATTGGTGATGGTGGTTTTTCCGGCGCCGGTGGCCCCTACGAAGGCTATCTTCTGGCCCGGGCGGGCATACAGGGTGACATCATGCAGCACCGTCTTCTCCGGCACATAGCCGAAGTCCACATGCTCCATAACAATGTCGCCCTTCAGCTCCCGGTAGGTGGTGGTGCCGTCGGCCTTGTGGAAATGCTTCCAGGCCCAGTGACCGGTGCGCTCCGGGGTCTCACGGATGTTCCCCTGACTGTCAATTTCAGCATTGACCAGATGGACATAGCCCTGGTCCTGCTCCGGCTCCTGGTTCATCAGGGTGAAGATTCGCTCAGCACCGGCCAGGGCCATGATAATGGAGTTGACTTGGTTGGAAATCTGGGAGATGGGCATGTTGAAGCTCCGGGACAGTACCATAAATGCCATCAGATTGCCCAGGGTGAGCATTTGCCCCTTGGAAAATACCACCATCATGCCACCGGCAATGGCCAGAACGGCGTACTGGATGTAGCCCAGGTTATTGTTGATGGGGCCCATGACGTTGGAGAATTTACCGGCGGAATAGGCGTTGGCGCAGAGCTGCTGGTTCAGCGCATCGAATTCCTTCTTGCAGGTGTCCTCGTGGTTGAAGATTTTTACCACCCGCTGGCCGTTAATCATTTCCTCAATATAGCCGTTCACCGCACCCAGGGACTGCTGCTGGCCGATGAAGTATTTTCCCGCCTTGCCCGCCAGATATTTGGTGGTAAGGACAATCAGGGAGATGGTAAACAGCATGACAATAAACAGCAGCCAACTGGTATCAATGAGGTTCCAGGCAACCACCACCAGGGTAATCAGCGAGGAGGCGCATTGGGGAATGGCCTGGCTTATCATTTGGCGCAGGGTGTCCACGTCGCTGGTGTAGCAGGACATTATGTTGCCTGCGGTGTTGGAATCGAAATAGCGCAGGGGCAGGCGCTGCATCTTTACGAACATCTCGTCCCGGATGGCCTTTTGGGTGCCCTGGCTGATGCCCACCATCAGATAGTTATATAGGAACGAGCTGAGGATGCCCACTGCGAAGATTGCCGCCATTTTCAGCAGGAATTGGGCAACGGGGCCAAAGTCCGTGGAACCGGAGGATATCATGGGCAGAATATACACATCCACCAGGGTGCCCAGGCTGCGGCTGCCCTTGGTCTGGGCAACGGAGGTGAGGAAGATACACACCAGCACGATTACCAGGACAGGAAGATACCTACGCATGTAGCTCAGCAGACGCAGCAGCGTTTGCTTGGGGTTCTTTGCCATGCGGCCATCGCCGCGCATTTTCACAGGGGGCATTATTCTTCCCTTCCTTTCTGCTGGGTTTCGTAGAGGTGCTGGTATATCACGGAGGTTTTCATCAGCTCCTGGTGGGTGCCGGACTCGGCAATGGTGCCGCCGTCCAGAATCAGAATCAGGTCGGCATCCTGGACGGAGGAAATCCGCTGGGCGATAATCAGCTTAGTGGTGCCTGGAATTTCTTCCCGGAAGGCCTTGCGAATCATGGCATCGGTGTGGGTGTCCACGGCGGAGGTGGAGTCGTCCAGAATCAGAATCTTCGGCTTTTTCAGCAGCGCCCGGGCGATGCAAAGCCGCTGCTTCTGGCCGCCGGAGACGTTGGTGCCACCCTGCTCAATATGGGTGTCGTACTGCTCCGGGAAGCTCCGGATAAACTCATCGGCGCAGGCCAGCTGACAGGCGTGAACCAGCTCTTCGTCAGTGGCATCGGGATTGCCCCAGCGCAGGTTTTCCTTAATGGTGCCGGAGAATAGGGTGTTCTTTTGCAGCACCATGGCCACCTGGTCCCGCAGAGCTTCCAGCGCATAGTCCCGCACGTCCACGCCGCCCACCTTCAGGCAGCCGCCGGTGACATCGTACAGCCTGGGAATCAGCTGCACCAGGGTGGACTTGGAGGAGCCGGTGGCCCCCAGAATGCCCACAGTATAGCCGGAGGGAATGTGCAGATTGACATCGTGCAGTGCATCCCGCTGGGCCTTGGCCGAGTAGCGGAAGCTGACGTCCTCAAAATCAATGGAGCCGTCCTGCACCTGGGACACGGGATTCTCCGGGGAGACCAGGTCGGGCTCCTCGTCCAGCAGCTCAGCGCAGCGGCGCATGGGGGCCCGGGACATAATCAGCATCGCGAACACCGTGGACAGCATCATCAGGCTGGAAAGAATCTGGGTGGTGTAGGTAAACATGGAGCTGAGCTCACCGGTGGTCAGACCCGCCCCGGGGACGTTGCCGGAGGCAATGACCAATTTGGCACCGAACCAGGAAATGGCCAGCATACAGCCGTAGACACACAGCTGCATCACCGGGTTGTTCAGCGCCAGAATGTGCTCTGCCTTGCAGAACAGGCGGTAGATTTCCCCGGAAATGCCGGTAAATTTCTCAATCTCCCGATCCTCCCGGACGAAGCTCTTTACCACCCGGATGCCGTGGATATTCTCCTGCACAACATTGTTCAGGCTGTCATAGGTTTTGAACACCTTATCGAAAATCTTGAACACCACTGGAATCAGGCCAATCAGCACCAGCGCCAGCAGGGGCAGGGCCACGCAGTACACCAGGCTCAGCTTTACGCTGATACGCATGGCGGAAAACAGCGCCAAAATCAGCATCATGGGGCAGCGGATGGCCATACGAATCATCATCTGGAAGGCCATCTGCAAATTGGCCACGTCCGAGGTCAGTCGAGTGACGATGGAGGCGGTGGAAAATTTGTCAATATTGGAGAAGCTGAACTCCTGAACGTGATAGTACATGTCATGCCGCAGATTCTTGGCGAAGCCGGTGCTGGCCTTGGAGGCAAACACCGCCGAGGCCGAGCCAAAGCACAGGGAGGCAACGGCGCACAGCATCAGCAGCAGGGACTGCTGCACCACCACGGACATATCCTGCTGGGCAATGCCATAGTCATAGAGTTTGGCCATTACCAGAGGAATCAGTACCTCCATGGCCACCTCGCCAATCATGCAGATGGGGCCGAGGATGGCAGACAATTTGTATTCCCGGACACTCCGGGCGAGTTTTCGAATCATTCTTCCTGTTCCTCCTTGTCAAAGTGAAGCTGGGGGGCGCAGCCCAGGTTGTTGGCCGCCCGGGTGAGCAGGTCGGCGAACTGCGCCATTTCCTCCTGGGAAAACCCCCGGACAATCAGCCCTTCGTTTTCCTGGATGGTGCGGTAAATGCGCTCGTTGCAGTCCGCACCCTTGGGCAGTATGTAAATCCGCTTGCAGCGCTTGTCCTGCTGGTCTGGCCGGAATTCGATAAAATCCTTCTTTTCCAGCCGGGACAGGATGCCGGACACCGTGGGGTGGCTGAGGTTGAAATTCTCCTCGATATCCTTGGCGCAGGGCGGATCCTTCTGCATGGCCAAAAAGCCCATGATTCTGCCCTGAGCAGAGGTCAGTTCCATCTCCATCATGGCCTGGGTGACGGTTTGGGAAATGGCGCAGTGGAGAATGCGGAACATATGTCCATAGTGGTACAATTCATCACTTCCTTTTTGAAACGTAGCGTGCTACGCAAAAGTGTAGCACGCTATGTATTATTTTTCAAGGGCTTCAAAAAAATTTAACATTTCTCGTTTACCCTCCACATTTCCCTGGATTTCAAATATTAAGTTTTTATGTATTCCCTTGATTCCACCAACGCTATCCGGTATAATAAGAAACGATTGGAGGGAAAATTATGCAAAAACTTATCGCTATTTTACTTTCAGCCTCTCTTCTGCTGGCGGCAGGGGGAACCGCCTCCTCTCAGGAGGATTCTGCCCCATTTGGCCAGCTGTTTCAACTGATTCAAGCCATCTTCACCCCGGCAGACAGCCGGCAGACGGTCACCACCACCGAGGCAACGGCGTTGCACAGCACCCCCAGCCCCCTTGCCAAGATGGTGATGCAGCTGTCCTCCGGCACCCAGGTGGAGCTGATTCGCTCGGAAACCGTCCTGAATGTCCGCTGGTGCTTCGTCCAGGCAAATGGGGTGAAGGGCTGGGTGAAGGAATCCAGCCTGAACCTGCCTGGGAGCAATGGGGCGGCCACTCTGCCCGCCAACGTGGCAACGGTGAAGTCCGCTGCCAGTGTCTACAGCAGCTACAACCAGAGCACCCGGGTGCTGGCGCAGCTGGAGAAGGGGGCAGAGGTGACGGTTCTACGCAGGGCGCAGTACAGCGGCGCCGACTGGGTGTATGCCACGGTTAAGAGCAGCGGCATCTCCGGCTGGCTGCTGGAATCCGGGCTGAATATGCCCGCCGTGGTGACAAATCTGGACCTGACCCGGTCTGAGCTTACCTATCTGCCCACCTATGCCCAGCTGGGCTACGTGACCACCAACCGCCTGAACATCCGCACCGCCCCCGGCACCAACTTCGACCAGGTGGGGGCCTATTCCGGCGGCGAACGGGTGGGCATCCTGGAGACCAACAGCGGCTGGGGCCGCACCGTGGACGGCTGGATTTACCTGGGCTACGTCTATTTCGAGGGTCAGGTGGGTACCAACTGCCTGATTGGCAGCGTTGCCACCGAGCAGCTGAACATCCGCTCCGGCCCCAGCACCGACTATCCCATCACCGGCAGCTTCGGCCTTGGCGACCGGGTAATGGTTTTGGAGCAGGTCTATAGCAGAGGCCAGTACTGGGGTTACACCCGCAGGGGCTGGATTTGCATGAGCTATGTGTCCCCGGACTGCATCCCCGGCACAACAGAGCCCATCTATGGCTATGGCGTGGTTACCGTTGCCAGCGCCGACCTGCTGGATGCCGCCGGTACCGGCAACAAGGTTGGCTCCCTGCCCAAGGGAACTGCTACCCCCATTTTCGTAACGGCCAAGCTGGGGGATTCCCTGTGGGGACAGACCCCTACCGGCTGGATTGATATGAGCGGTGTGGATATGCGTGCCATCTATCAGCAGACGGCCATCCCTGCCGCCCCGGTGCTGCCCCCCGAGCTGTCTCTTATACACATCTCCGAGCCC
>UROL01000137.1 GCA_900549495.1 uncultured Eubacteriales bacterium
TGGGCTCGGAGATGTGTATAAGAGACAGGGCCGTAGCGCTGCTGACCCAGGGGGACTTCGGCCCCCTGGTTGCCCATGGGGCCTACACCATGAACCTATGCACCGCCGACCCGGAGGCCCGGCGCTTTGCCGCCGACGTGCTGGCCGACGACCTGCGCCGGATGGCGGCCCTGCCCGGAAACTTCTATAATTTCCATCCCGGCAGCCACACCGGCCGGGGGGTGGAGGCGGGAATCGACGACATTGCCGCCGCCCTGCGCCGGGCTCTGGAGCCGGGGTATCCCGTAACCGTGCTGCTGGAAACCATGGCGGGGAAGGGAAGCGAAATCGGTGGCCGCTTCCAGGAGCTGAAGGACATTCTGGATGCCGTAGGCTCCCGCCAGGTGGGGGTGTGCCTGGACACCTGCCATGTATATGACGCAGGGTATGACATCGTCAACGACCTGGATGGGGTTTTGCAGGAATTCCACCGGGTTATCGGCCTGGAGCGGCTGAAGGCCCTGCACCTGAACGACTCTAAAAATCCCTTTGCCAGCCACAAGGACCGGCACGAGTGCATCGGCAAGGGGAGCCTGGGGCTGCAAACCTTCCAGAATATCCTCAGCCATCCGGCCTTGCAGGACAAGCCCATGATTCTGGAAACCCCCAACGAGCTGCCCGGCTATCAGGCGGAAATTGCGCTGCTGCGCCGCCTGCACCGGGAGAATCCTGCCTGAAAGGAGGCTTTTGAATTTCAATGCTGCAAACAATTCTGGATAGCCTGGGGCAGACCTTCGCCAACCTGGGGGCGCTGCTGGCCCCGCTGTGGGACACCCTGGGCAGGCTCTTTTCCGGCCTTCCGGCGGCCTTCTCCGGCATGGACCCGGGCTATGAGAGCTTTTACATTTCCCTGGTGCGCCATGCGTGCCCCATTCTGGCATTTCTTCTTCTGCTGCGATGCGCCCTGCCTCTGCTGACCTTCCGGCGGGAGCCGGAGATTTGGGCCTGGCTGGTAATGCCCGGGGGGGAGCGGGTACCCGTGACCCACTGGGAGAACGTCATCGGCCGGAGCAAAAGCTGCGATGTATCCATTTCCCTGTCCACCGTCTCCCGGAACCACGCTGTTCTGACCCGGTATGACGACGGCAGCTGGACCATCACCGATGCCAACTCCAAGGATGGCACCTACGTCAATGGGGAGCGGGTGAACATCTGCGCCCTACAGGATGGGGATATCATCAGCGTCGGCGGGGTGAAGCTGAAATTAAAGGTAATCACCCGGCAGCAGGAGCAGCTCCAATCCCAGCTGCGCACCCGGGCCTCCGGGCCCATCGCCGGGGCCTTCAATCTGCTGATTCTCACCGCCTTCCAGTTTCTGGCAGTCATCGGCTTTGCCATCCACGATGCCGTGGCGGACTCCGCCCTGGTTATGGGGGGCTTTGCCGGAATTCTTGTGACCCAATGGGCGCTGTTTTTCTTCTATCTGTTCATTCGGCGCAGCTCCTTTGAGATGGAAACCCTGGCCTTCTTCCTTTGCACCCTGGGCATGGCGGCCATTGCCACGGTAAAACCCGGGGAGACCGTCAAGCAGCTGATTGCCGCCGTTGTGGGGGTACTGGTCTACCTGCTGGTGGGGTGGTCTCTTCGGAATCTGGAGCGGGCCAAGCGGGTGCGGTATCTGGCCGTGGCCGCCGGTCTGGGCTTCCTGCTGCTGACTCTGGCGGTGGGCACCGAGCACTACGGTGCCAAATGCTGGATTACCATCGGCAGCCTGTCCCTACAGCCCTCGGAGCTGAGCAAGGTCTGCTTCGTCTTTGCCGGGGCCTCCACCATGGACCGGATTATGAACAAGCGAAACCTGATTGCCTTCATCGCCTATTCGGTGGTTATCTGCGGATGCCTGGCGGTGATGAACGACTTCGGCACCGCCCTGATTTTCTTCTGCTCCTTCCTGATTATCGCATACCTCCGCTCCGGCAGCATGGGCACGCTGGCTCTGGCCATCACCGCCCTGGTGATTGCGGGGATTCTGGCTCTGCGGGTAGCCCCCCACGCCATGCGCCGCTTTGCCACCTGGCACCATGTGTGGGACGACCCCTTTGATACCGGCTACCAGCAGGCCCAGTCGCTGATGTGCATTGCCTCCGGCGGCCTGTTCGGCCTGGGGCCGGGGAAGGGCTTCATGCGCAAGGTCTTCGCCGCAGACTCGGACATTGTATTTGCCACCATCTCCGAGGAGTGGGGGCTGCTGCTGGCCATGATGGCAGTGCTGTGCATCTGCGCCTTCGGCTTCTTTGCCATCCGGTCTGCCCGGGTGGCCCGGAGCAGCTTCTACAGCATCGGTGCCTGCACGGCGGCAGGGGTGCTGCTGATTCAAACCATCCTGAACACCCTGGGCACGGTGGATATCCTGCCCTTCACCGGGGTCACCTTCCCCTTTGTATCCAACGGCGGCACCAGCATGGTGGCCTCCTGGGGACTGCTGGCCTTTGTCAAAGCGGCGGATACCCGCCAGAACGCCAGCTTCGCCGTGAAGCTGAGCAGAAAGGGAAAACACAAATGAATCGAGTCACCAAACGAACCTGGCTGATGGGGCTGTTTCTGGCCGTTCTCCTGGGGGGAATGGTGGTGTTTGCCATTGAGTATGTGGCCAATGCCGGAACCTGGATTACCGCCCCGGGTTCTCCCCATGTGTATAACCGGGGCAATCTGGGCTGCGGCACCGTGGTGGACCGCAGCGGCAATGTGCTGCTGGACATGACCAATGGGCGCACCTACTCCACCGACCCCCAGACCAGAAAATCCACCCTCCACTGGGTGGGAGACCGCTACGGCTCCATCAGCGCCGGGGCGGTATCCAAGTATTCCAGCGCCCTGGCCGGGTTCGACCTGGTCAACGGCGTGTACAACGGCGACTCCGGCGGGGGTGTGGAGCATCTGACCCTGTCCACCCGGGTGCAGAATGCCGCCCTGACCACCATGTATGGGCGCAAGGGCACCATTGCGGTGTATAATTACAAAACCGGCGAGATTCTCTGTGCCCTCACCACCCCCACCTACGACCCGGACAATGTGCCGGACTTCCAGGCGGACACCACCGGGGCCTACAAGGGCGTGTACCTGAACCGCTTCCTCCAGGCCACCTATCCTCCGGGCTCCATTTACAAAATCGTCACCTGTGCGGCGGCTCTGGACTGTGTGCCGGACATTGAAAGCCGCACCTTCACCTGCAACGGCAAATACACCTACGGCACCGAGGCCATCACCTGCGAGCGGGCCCACGGTACCTGCAACCTGAAGCAGGCTCTGGCCGTATCCTGCAACTGCGCCATGGCCCAGCTGTCGGAGCTGGTGGGCCGGAAGAATATGCAGAAATATGTGGAGCAGTTCCAGGTCAACCAGCGCATCCGCTTCGATGGAGTCACCACCGCAGCGGGCAACTACGACATCTCCGATGCCGGTGCGGCCTCCTTCGCCTGGAGCTGCATCGGCCAGCACACCGACCTGGTGAACCCCTGCCGGTTTATGGTCTTTATGGGCCAGATCGCCGGGGGCGGCTCGGCGGCGGTGCCCTATCTGGTTTCCCAGGTGGAGAGCGGCGCAGAAGTGGTCTATCAGGCCGAAACCACCTACACCCCCCAGGTGATGAGCCAGGCTCTGGCCCAGAAGATGCGAGAGTATATGCGCAACAACGTGGAGGTCACCTATGGCAGCTACAAGTTCCCCGGCCTTACCATCTGCGGCAAATCCGGCACGGCGGAGCTGGGGCAGGGCCAGATTTCCAACGCCATGTTCGCCGGCTTCTGTACCGACGAAAAATACCCCCTGGCCTTCTTCGTGGCAGTGGAAAACGGCGGCTACGGCGCAGCAACCTGCGTCCCCATTCTGTCCGTGGTTCTCAGCGAGTGCAAGGCCGTCATGGACGGGCTATAATCCGGTGCCTCCCCTCCCGGGGAGGCGCTCTTTTTTTGTGAAACGTCCACATCTAGTGGACATTTGTTGTTTCTGCACAAAAATGCAAAATATACCAAATTGAATCTAGTAGTATATGCCACGTTGACAAATGTCCGTACCAGAGATACAATAGGCACAGATTCCAGGGGAGGTAACGAGAAATGATGAACACCTATTCTTACGGTTTCCATTCTTCTTTCTGCAGCGGCTGCGCCGGTGCAGCTTCCTCTGCTGCCCGAATTACCAATGTCATGGACACTGCCCTAGCTCTGGCGGTGTCCATTTGCATTATTATCCTGCTGGGGGTACGACTGTGCCTGCCGCCTGCATAACCGGGATTTCAGATATTGTATGAAAGAACGGTTGCAGTTTTTATAAAACTGTGACCGCTTTTTTATAAGCGGAGGCCAGCCCCGACAAGGCGCGCTGCGGGGTGCCTCTGATTTCAACCTGAATTCAAAAGGAGAAATGAAAAATGAAAAAGTTTGTTGCACTTGTTTTGGCTCTTGCCATGGTCACTGCAATGTTTGCTGTCTTCGCCTCTGCTGAAGGCAATACCGTCAAGATTGGCGTTTCCGGTCCCCTGACCGGCGGCGCTGCCGTTTACGGCACCTGCGTGGCCCGCTCCGCACAGATTGCAGTGGACGAGGTCAATGCCCTGGGCGGCCTCCAGTTTGAGCTGAACTGCCAGGACGACGAGCACGACGCCGAAAAGGCCGTTTCCGTCTACAACAAGCTGAAGGACTGGGGAATGCAGATGTTCTGCGGCACCGTCACCACCAAGCCCAGCCTGGCAGTCGGTCCCCTGGCCAACGAAGATCGCATCTTCATGCTGACCCCCTCCGCCTCCGCTGTGGATGTGGCCTACTCCGGCGACAACGTGTTCCAGATCTGCTTCGCCGACCCCATGCAGGGCTCCGTCTCCGCTGAGGTCATTGCCGAGAAGCAGCTGGGCACCAAGATTGGCATCATCTATGACTCCTCCGACGTGTACTCCACCGGCATCCTGGAAACCTTCACCGAGGCTGCTGAGGAGCAGGGCCTGAATATCGTCTGCACCGAAGCCTTCACCAGCGACACCAAGGCCGACCTGAGCACCCAGGTGACCAAGTGCAAGGAAGCCGGCGCTGACCTGGTGTTCCTGCCCATCTACTACACCGAGGCCTCTTCCATCCTGTCCTACGCCAACCAGATTGGCTGCGCCCCCGTGTTCTTCGGCGATGACGGCATGGACGGCATCCTGAACGTGGAAGGCTTCGACACCAAGCTGGCCGAGGGTCTGTATATGCTGACTCCCTTCGCTGCCGACTCCAAGGACGAGCGCACCGCCGCCTATGTTGCCAAGTATCAGGAGCTGTACAACGAGACTCCCAACCAGTTCGGCGCTGACGCCTATGACGCCATCTGGGCGCTGTATCAGGCCTGCACCGAGGCCGGCATTGACGGCAGCGAATCCAACGAGGAGATCTGCGATGCCCTGATCGCCGAATTCACCTCTATGACCTACGACGGCATCACCGGCCTGGGCATGACCTGGGACGAGGACGGCTTCGTTGACAAGCCCGGCTCCATCGTGGTCATCAAGGACGGCGCTTACGCCGCTGTGGAATAATCACCCGGTAATCGGAAGGGGGAGCGTACCGCCTGTCTCTTATACACA
>UROL01000138.1 GCA_900549495.1 uncultured Eubacteriales bacterium
GTGGCTGAAAATAGATGTTCTGTGCCGAAAAATCGTGGAATTTGTTGCTGGGACGCTGGAAAAATTCTAAATTTTCCCACTTTCTTCCCTTAAATCTCTTTCAAAATTCGGATATTGTCAGCGTACCCTGGGGGTGCGCTGATTTTTTTCTTGTCTCCCTCTGCAAATGGCGCTATAATGATGGCTAAAGGAGGGGGATGTATGGATATCCGGCTTGCGATTTGCGACGATTCGGCGGCAGACAGGGATTATGTGGAGGCAATGGTACGCCGCTGGGTACATGCCCGGGGGGCGGCGGTGGAAATCCGGCAGTACACCAGCGGGGAGAATTTCCTGTTCTGTTCCCAGGAAAGCGGTGGGGCGGATATTCTGCTGCTGGACATTGAGATGGGTGCCCTGGACGGCGTCACCCTGGCCAAGAAGCTGCGGCAGGGCAACGAGACTATGCAGATTGTCTTTATCACCGGCTACTCCGACTATATTGCCCAGGGCTACGAGGTGTCCGCCCTGCACTACCTGATGAAGCCGGTACAGGAGGCAAAGCTCTTTTCCGTGCTGGACCGGGCGGCGGAAAAGCTACGCAGGGATGCCCGGGCGCTGTATCTGGAGCTGACCGGGGAGACGGTGCGGGTTCCCATCTATGCCATTCGCTATGCCCAGGTTCAGGGCAATTATGTCACCGTCCATGCGGATGGCTGCTACACCGCAAAGATGACCCTGCGAGAGTTGGAGAGCAGCCTGGATGACAGATTCTATCGGGTAGGGCGCTCGGCCATTGTGAACCTGACCCGGATTGCCCGGGTGACCAGGGCGGAGATATTCCTGACCGACGGAAGCACCATTCCCCTGCCCCGGGGTGCCTACGAAGGGGTAAACCAAGCCATTATCCACATGGGGTGAAAAAATGAAACGACTGTCCAAACGCATTGACCGCCAAATTGCCGCCTATCAGCGGGAGCTGATTGAGACCCACTACGCCGAGGTGAACAACATGTACCACCAAATGCGGGGCTGGCGGCACGACTACCGCAACCACATCCAGACCATGAAGGCCTACGCCGCCAAGGGGGACTGGGATGGGATATGCCGGTATCTGGATGCCCTGGATACCGAGCTGAAAACCGTGGACACCGTCATCAAAACCGGCAACTCCATGACCGATGCCATTCTGAACTCCAAAATCTCCCTGGCCAAGTCCAAAGGGATTCCCGTCACTGCCGATGCCAGTATCCCGGTAAAGCTACAGCTTTCGGAAATCGATTTGTGCTGCATTCTGGGCAATCTCTTTGACAATGCCATCGATGCCTCCATGCAGCTGCCGGAGGAGCAGCGGCTGATTCGGGTGTATATGGACATGAAGGGCACCCAGCTGTATATCTCCTTCACCAATTTTACCGCTGGAAAAAAGCTCAGCCGGGTGGGCGGCATCTTCAAAACCACCAAGGGCCCGGGCCACGGCTTCGGGCTGGAACGCATCGACTCCATTGTAGAGCGGCTCCACGGCTACATCCGCCGGGCCTCAGAGGACGGTGCTTTCACCACGGAAATTCTTCTGCCCCAGCAGCCCTGCAATTCGTCCCCGAAAAAAGGCAATTCGTCCCCGAAAAAAGGCAATTCGTCCCCGGATTGAACCGGGGCGGATTTTTTATGATAGAGTAGGCCCTGAGGTGAGAAACAATGAAAAAAAGAAAATACAATGTTTTCAGCAATACCGCCTTTATCCTCCGGACGGCATGGCACGGCCACAAGGGGGCCCTGCTGACCTGCGGAGCAACGGCGCTGCTGACGGTGCTGGGAGCAGCAGTGCAAATGCTGGCCGCCCCGATGATTCTGGATGCGATTGCCTCCGGGGCAGGTCTGGGGCGGCTGCTGGCAGCCATCGGCGTGTTCGCTCTGCTGCTGCTTCTTGCCCAGGGCGGCGGGGAATACTTTTCCCAGAACGCAGTTTTCGCCTATCTGCCTGTCCGGCTGGACATTCTGGGGGCCGTGGAGAAAAAGCGGGCCACTACCTCCTACTCCAACCTGCTGTCCACCAAATTTCTGGAATACAGTGAGCTGGCAGCCAAGGCCACCAGCGGAAACCGGGAGTCGGTGGAGGGGATATGGAGCACATTTTCCGCTCTGGCTGCCAATGTGCTGGGCTTTGGGATATACCTGGCCCTGCTGTCCAACCTGAATTTCTGGCTGGCGGCGGCAGCCACCGTCATTACTCTGGCCGGATTCCTGTTCAGCCTGCGGATGAACCGATGGAACTACGCCCACCGGGATGAGGAGGCCAGTGCCGACCAGGCCCTGAGCTATGCAACGGACTTGCTCTCTGAACGGAAGTATGCCAAGGATTTGCGGATTTTCGGTATGCGGCCCTGGGTGGAGGAGCTGTGGCAGAAGCACTACCGGCTGCTCTACTCCTTCTTCAAGAGGAAGCACCAGCATCTGCTGTGGGCAGAGCTGGCGGATGCCGCCCTGAGTCTGCTGCGCAACGGTATTGCCTATGGGGTGCTGATTTCCATGGCCCTGAAGGGAGAGATTTCCGCCGCCCAATTCCTGCTGTACTTCTCCGCCGTCACCGGGTTCACCGCCTGGGTGGCCGGCATTTTGCAGCAGTGCTCGGTGCTGCACCGGCAGAGCCAGGATATCTCCAAGCTGCGGGAATTCCTGGACTGGGAGGAGCCCTTCCGCTTTGCAGGGGGCAGGGCGCTTCCCCAGGCCCCCTATACCTTCCGGCTGGAGGATGTTTCCTTCCGCTATCCGGAGGCCCAGACAGATACCATCTCCCACATGAACCTCACCCTGGCCCCCGGAGAAAAGCTGGCCATTGTGGGCCTGAATGGGGCAGGAAAAACCACCCTGATAAAGCTGCTTTCCGGCTTCCTGGACCCCACCGGCGGAAGGGTGACCCTAAACGGCGTGGACATCCGGGACCTGAACCGCCGGGAATACTATACCCTATTTGCCGCCGTGTTCCAGGACTTTTCCGTGCTCCCCGCCACGGTGCGGGAGAATGTGACCCAGTGCGTTGACAGCCAGGATGCAGCCAAACTGCGCCGGAGCCTGGAGCAGGCGGGACTGTGGGAAAAGGTACAGGGGCTGCCCCAGAAGCTGGAAACCCAAATCACCCGGCAGATATACGAAGAGGGTACCGAATTTTCCGGCGGCGAGACCCAGCGTCTGATGCTGGCCAGGGTGCTGTACCGGGACAGCCCGGTGCTGCTGCTGGATGAGCCCACCGCCGCCCTGGACCCCATCGCAGAAAACGACATCTATCAGAAGTATAACGCCATGGCCCAGGGCAAGACAGCCATCTTCATCTCCCACCGGCTGGCCTCCACCCGGTTCTGTGACCGGATTCTCTATCTGGAGCAGGGCCAAATTGCGGAGGAGGGAACCCACGACGCCCTGATGGCCCGGAAGGGAAAATACGCATCCCTCTTCGGGGTGCAGAGCAAATACTACCAGGAGGAGGCCCGTCATGTCTAATCAAAAAATTTCTCTGCGGACGGTTTTTGCCCGCAATTTCAGAGCCATGAAAATCTGGCAGAAGGCAGCGCCTCAGCTCCTGCCCTCTATTTTCTGTGCCCAGGTGGCCTCTAAGCTGACCCCCCTGGCGGGAATCTTTCTGTCCGGACAAATTCTCAATGCCCTGGCGGCCGGGGCCCCGGGGGAACAAATTTGGCCCCTGGTGGCGCTGACCCTGGGGGTGACGGCGGGCCTTGCCGCCCTGACGGCGGCCCTGAACCGCTGGCAGGAGGTTCAGCAGGAGTGTGCCTTTTATCTGGTGTATAAGCTCCTATCGGACAAGAAGGCAAGCATGGACTTCCCGGATGCGGACAGCCAGCGGGTGGCGGATATGCTGGCCCAGATTCTCCAGAATACAAATTTTGCAGCCTGGGGACTGTTTCATGTAATCTTCGACTTTCCGAAGCTCTGCGCCGCCTGTGCCTCCATTCTCCTGGGGGGCGCCATGGCGGTATCCCTGTTCCTCCTGCCGGTGCCTCAGGGAGGCATGGTGCTGCTGAACAGCCCTCTGCTGGTGGCAGGGATGCTGGCCGTCATGGTGGGCACCGCAGTGTTCTCCTCTGCTCTGGAAAATTACATCCAGCGGCAGTGGGCGGATTACGCCGCCCAGGGCCGCCTGGGCAACCGCTTTTTCAGCGCCTACGGCTTTCTTGCCATGGATTGGAAGCGAGCCCTGGACATTCGCATCTATCGGCAGGAGGAAATCATCAGCGCCTACAGTTGTCAGGAATTCTTCGGCCAGAAATCCGATATTGCCCGTTTCCTCCGGGGCAAGGGCGGGCTGCTGACCATTGCCGCCCAGGGAATCCAGGTGGCGGCGCTGGGCCTTGTCTACCTGTTTGTATGCCTGAAAACCTGGGCCGGGGCCTTCCCCATTGGCTCCGCCATGCGCTACATCGGCGCTGTAACAGAGGCCTTTTCCGGCATCAGCGCCCTGCTGGTCTGCCTGGGTGAGCTACAGGCCAATGCCGTCTTCCTGAAGGACAGCTACGCCTATCTGGATACCCCCAACACCATGTATCAGGGGAGCCTGACCACGGAAAAGCGCTCTGACCGGAATTACCAGGTAGAATTCCGGGATGTATCCTTCCGCTACCCCGGCGCAGAGGACTACGCCCTGCGCCATGTGAACATGCAGTTCAAGGTAGGCAGCCGCCTGGCGGTGGTAGGCAGAAACGGCAGCGGCAAGACCACCTTCATCAAGCTGCTGTGCCGCCTGTATGACCCCACCGAGGGGCAGATTCTGCTGAACGGCATCGACATCCGGAAATACCGGTATGACGACTATATGAATATTTTCTCCATTGTCTTCCAGGATTTTCAGCTCTTCGCCATGCCCCTGGGGGAAAATGTGGCCACCAGCGCCCACTATGACCCGGCCCGGGTAACCGCCTGCCTGGAGCAGGCAGGCTTCGGAGAGCGGCTGAAAACCATGGGTCTGGACACCCACCTGTATAAGCAGCTGGACAAGCAGGGGGTGGAGGTCTCCGGCGGCGAAGCCCAGAAGATTGCCATCGCCCGGGCCCTGTATAAGGATGCCCCCTTCATTGTCCTGGATGAGCCCACCGCCGCCCTGGACCCTGTCGCCGAGGCGGAAATCTACGAAAAATTCGATGAAATCGCCGGGGACAAAACCGCCATCTACATCAGCCACCGGCTGTCCAGCTGCAAATTCTGCGATGAAATTGCCGTCTTTGACAACGGTCAGGTGGTGCAGCAGGGCTCCCACGCCCAGCTTCTGGCCGACCAGGGGGGCACGTACCACGCCCTATGGCAAGCCCAGGCCCAGTACTATACCAAAAAGGGCTCCTGATTTTCCCTCCTTCCCCACCGCCCCCGAAACCGGGGGCGGTTTTATAAAAAAATTGGCCACCGGCGGATTTTTCTATCCCGGTACTACGTCAGGGAACCACCGAATTGTGACAGGCAGAGGAAGTTGTGAAAGCGGAATGGATTTATGATTGAGCGAAGAAGTCCGGGCAGAAAGCTGTTCGGACTTTTCTCATATAATCCAAAGTTGCGGTAGAATTGTTCACAAGGTTTATGGTATAATTT
>UROL01000139.1 GCA_900549495.1 uncultured Eubacteriales bacterium
GGGGGCCCCACGCCACCTTCCTGCTCTGCGGCTACCGCATCCGACAGTACCCCGGGGAGGTGCAGCGCATCGCCGACGAGGGGCACGAAATCGGCAACCACGGCTACAGCCACCGGAACATGCAGCAGCTCAGCCGCCGGGACATTGGCCGGGAGCTGATGGACACCCAGGCCCTGCTGAAGGACACCAACGTCCGCTTTCTGCGTCCTCCCGGGGGCTGCTCCAGCGACGGTGTCCGTCAGGTGGCCGAGGCCCGGGGGCTGGCCATCCTCAACTGGTCCGTTGACCCCCGGGATTGGGCGGTGCAGGATGCCGACACCGTGGCCCAGGCGGTGGTAAAAGGCGTGGCGGATGGGGATGTTATTCTCCTCCACGACATGTCGGACAGCTCCGTTACCGCCGCCCTGAAAATCATCGACCAACTCAGCGCCCAGGGCTATCGGTTTGTCACCGTTTCCCAGCTGGCAGCTCTCCGGGGCTGCATCCCCAAGGCCGGGAAGACATACTACAGCTTTCCCCCCGCCGGGTAAAGTGCCCCCGCTGCATCCAAGGGTGCAGCGGGGCACGGATTATTCTTCTGGGGCAGTGCTTGCCTGGGTGGGCGCTGGCTCCTGGGTAGGAGGGGTTGTCTCCTCCTGAGGCGCCTGCTCCGGCGCTTCCTCCTGCACTTTCTCTGGTTTCTCCGGCTTCTGGGGCTTTTCCAGCAGCCACAGGTCGAAGGTATTGTTCATATCCCGGTAGGTGCCCAGCAGATTGGACTGATACCCCCGGGGGAAGCCCTCCGCCGGGCGGACACCTTCATCGGCAAACACCAGCACCGTGTCATAGTCCTGGGAGGAGAAGTCCTCCATGGAGTGGACATTGGAATAGGGACTGGCATCGCCCAGGGTCTCGGGGGTATAGATGGGCACATCGGGGTTATAATAGGCTGCCACCTGATGCACATGGAAGGCATTCTCCGACAGGCACACATAGGCCTGGGCCTGCCGGGTCTGGGCCACCACGGCGGAGCCGAATTTGTTTTCCGGGGGCAGCAGGGTATCCCGGCACACAAACACCAGATTCCCCAGGAAGCCCGCCAGCAGGAAGCCCATGGCCGCACCGTACAGGGTATCCTTCCGGATGCCGCTGAGGCCCCAGGCCAGGAAGAAAATCAGCAGGGGCGAGCAGGGCACCAGGTAGCGAATGATAAAAACCGGCCGCAGGAGCAGCGAGGCCCCCACCCCCACCGCCACGGTGAGGACACACACCAGCCCCGCCAGCAGGGGCAGCCCCTGCCGCCGCCAGCACATGCACAGCAGCAGCCACAGGCCCAGCAGCCCGAAGAACAGGGGCATCGCCACATTGCCACCGGCATGGAGGATATCCAGCAAATAACCCACCAGGGTAGCCGGGGTGATGGGGGCAATCCAATATTCATTGTTGGCCTTATAGGTCAGCTGACCAATCAGGCTGCGCATCCAGGGCAGATACAGCACAATGGATACCAGGGTAACAATCAGCCAGGATTTCAGCAGGCTGCGCTTGCGAAGCAGGGCACACAGCAGCAGCAAGCCATACACAAGCCCTACGGAAACCAGGGCGAAATAGTGGGTATAGGCGGCGCACACCCCGGAGGCCACAAGGCCAATCCAGTCCCCTGCCCGGTTGCTGTTCCAGGCCCGGTAGGCAAACAGGGCGTTCAGAAATACCTCCAGCGCTGCCAGGGAATACATCCGCGCCTCCACCGCCCGATCCAGGGCGAAGGGATACAGCAAAAACAGCACCATGAAGATATTGCCCATCTTCCGGTCAAACAGCCGGGTGATTTCCCATCCGCCCACCACGATAATCAGCAAATAGCACGCCGCCGAAAACAGCCGCACCGCATACTGGCTGTAGCCAAAGGGCATGGCCACCAGCTTCGCCAGGAAATAGTACAGCGGCGGATGGACATCGGCGGCGGTAATCCGCCAAATCTCCGGGAAGCTGTGGCGGAGCATGGCAAAGGTATACGCCTCATCCGCCCAGATGTTGTCCGACAGGGCCAGCAGGGCATACACCGCTGCCGCCGCTGCACACAGCAGCCAATAGCGGAGGGACAGATTGTTTTTCTTCTCCATAGGTTACTCCTTCTTTGTATCGAAATTGGATTCTGCCACAATATAAAGGGGCCGGTTCTTGATTTCCGTGTAGGCCTTGGCCAGGTACTGGCCGAAGACCCCCATAAAAAACAACTGAATACCGCCGATGAAGGTGATGATGGAGGCAGTGGAAGCCCAGCCGGAAACCGGGTCACCGAACAGCAGCTTGCGAACCACAATGAACACCGTGGAGCACAGGGCCAGCATACACAGCAAAAAGCCCATCACCGAGGCCGCCGTCAGGGGGACGGTGGTAAAGGCCACAATGCCCTCGATGCTATAGCGGAACAGCTTCCAGAAGGACCACTTGGTCTCTCCGGCCACCCGCTCCACATTTTCAAAGGCAATCCACTTGGTTTTGAAGCCCACCCAGCCGAACAGGCCCTTGGAAAAGCGGTTATACTCCTGTAGCTCCAGCAAGGCATCCAGAAATTTCCGGTTCATCAGCCGGAAGTCCCGGGCCCCATCCACAATTTCCACATCCGCCATTCGGTTGATCAGCCGGTAAAACATCCGGGCAAAGAAGCTGCGTAGTGGGGGCTCCCCCTTTCGGGTGACCCGGCGGGTAGCGGCAGAATCGTAGCCCTCCTGGGTGACGGCGTGGTACATCTCCTCCAGCAGAGAGGGCGGGTCCTGCAAATCCGCATCCATCACGGCGGCATAGTCCCCCCGGGCGTTTTTCAGTCCGGCGTACATTGCCGCCTCTTTGCCGAAATTCCGGGAGAAGGACAGATATTTTACCCGGCTGTCCTGCTGGGCCATCTGCCGCAGCACCTCCAGCGTCCCATCCTGGGAGCCGTCGTTGACGAAGATGACCTCGAAATCCAGGTACGCCATCCGCTCCATCACCGCCGAAACCTCTTTCCAAAAATAGGGCAGAGACGGCTCCTCATTATAACACGGCACCACCAGCGATATCCGCTCAGGCATGGCTGCTGTCCTCCTTCTGCGTTCATTTCCCCCGGGTCTTCGGGGGAAACCGGAATGTTTCCACTACACAATACCACATTTTCCCCCTTTAATCAATAGCCGGGGCCAAAAAGGGGCCGCCCCGGAATTTCCAGGGCGGCCCCAAAGGGAGAGAGGAATGAGAGATTTTACAGGCTGCTGTAGGCCACGGCGGTCTTTGCAGTGAGCCGGGCGTTGTTATACACCAGCTGGATATTGGAGGCCAGGCTGTCGCCGCCGGTGAGCTCTGCCACCCGGGCCAGGAGGAAGGGCGTGGTCTCTTTGCCCTTGATGCCCTGGGTGTAGCACTCGGCAATGGCCTTGTCGATGGCGGCATCAATCACATCCTTGGGCATGGAGTATTCCTCGGGGATGGGGTTGGTCACCAGCATACCGCCACCCAGCTGCATATCGTTTTGGGCCTTGAAGGCGGAAGCCAGCTCAGCAGGGGTATCGATGCGGTAGTCCACGCCAAAGCCGGACTTGCGGGTATAGAAGGCGGGGAGCTCCTCGGTCTGGTAGCCGATGACAGGCACGCCCTTGGTTTCCAGATATTCCAGGGTCAGGCCCAAATCCAGAATGGACTTGGCACCGGCGCACACCACCATCACCGGGGTGCGGGCCAGCTCCTCCAGGTCGGCAGAAATGTCCATGGTGGTCTCTGCCCCCCGATGGACTCCGCCGATGCCGCCGGTGGCAAAGAAGCGGATGCCCGCCATATGGGCAATAATCATGGTGGTGGTGACGGTGGTAGCGCCGTCCTCACCCCGGGCGCACAGCACAGCCAGGTCACGGCGGGAGGCCTTGTGAATGGCACGGCCCTTCTTGCCGAAGTATTCAATCTCTTCCGGGGTCAGACCGGCCTTCAGGCGGCCACCGATAATGGCAATGGTGGCGGGCACGGCCCCATTTTCCCGGATAATTTTCTCTACGTTCAGGGCAGTCTCCACATTCTGGGGATAGGGCATACCATGGGAGATGATGGTGGACTCCAGCGCCACAACAGGCTTTCCGGCGGCAATGGCAGCGGCCACCTCGGGGTTGACATCCAAAAACTTATTCATGTTCATATGCTTCGTTTCCTTTCTGTGAGAAAAATGAATGGACGGTTTTTCCCTGCTGCATCCGGCGCTCCACGGCGGCGGCAGACATGGCAGGATGGATGGTTTCGGGGGACTCCATGGCAATGGCACCGGCGGCCAGACCGGCCAGGGCGGTGTGCTCCAAATCCATGCCCTCCAGATAGGCCCAGACCAGGGCGGCCATAAAGGCATCGCCGCAGCCGGTGGTGTTCACCATGGTGCCGGGGAGGTTGGGCAGCATCACCCGCCTGTCCCCCATGGCGGCGTATACACCCTCGGCCCCCAGGGAGACGAAGAGCCGGTGCACCCCCCGGGCCATCAGCACATCGGCAGCCCGGGCCAGGTCGGCGTGGCTGTGAATCTCCACCCCGGAGAGCAGCTCTGCCTCCAGCCGGTTGGGCTTCAGAGTGTGGATGCTGCCCAGAATGGGGACCAGTTTTTTGGCCTTCACCGTGGACACCGGGTCCACAAACAGGGGGGCGGTGCAATTCTCTGCCAGATATTGCAGGCTCTCCTCCGGCAGGTTGGCATCCGCCACCACCACCTGGGCATTTTGCAGCAGGGGCAGCTGGGCTGCCAGATAAGCGGGGGTGATTTTCTTGCAAATTTCCATGTCGGAAACCGCCAGAGCCATCTCCCCCTGCTCGTCGGTGAGGTACAGATAGGTGGAGGTGGTGCCCCCGGCCACACGCAGCGCATGGCTCAAATCAATGCCCAGCTCAGAGCAGGAGGCCGCCACTCGCTCCCCATGGACATCGTCGCCATAGGCGCTGAGCAGGTGCACCTGGGTGCCCAGCAGGGCCAGATTGTGGGCAATGTTCCGGCCAACGCCCCCCAGGCTGACGGACACGGTGCCGGGGTTGGAATCCGAGGCCACCAGGGGGGCAAAGGAGCGCCCGCCAATGTCCACATTCACGCCCCCTACCACCACTGCATAGCTGCCGCTTCGCAGCACATAGCCCCGCCCGGCGATGCAGCCCTTCTTGGTCAGGTTGGAAATATGCACCGCCACGCTGGAACGGGTGATGCCCAGCTTTTTGGCAATGTCCTGCTGCGAAATCAGGGGATCCGCTTCAATCAGCTGCAATACCTGCCGCTCCCGCTGTGTCATGTCCGGCCTCCTAAATGTTTGTAGTGTTTCTAAGCACATGTTTATTATATCCCGGATTTTCCATTTGTCAACAGGCCGGGAAATATTTTTTCGCCACCAGAGACAAAAGTCAAGGACTTTTCCATCAAATTCAAAAAGACGTCACATTTTGCGGACTTCTTCACAGAGCAGACGCTTGATTTTGTCCTCTGTCATTTCGGTGCGTGTGAAATCTTTGACCTCCGGGGCAAGGCTCTCAACCGTGCCGCCCAGATTGCAAAGACGATGGGTGCGTTTCTGCCTTTCGCCTTTCTCC
>UROL01000140.1 GCA_900549495.1 uncultured Eubacteriales bacterium
TCCAGGTACAGAAGCAGCTGTGCGGCATCCCCACGGCGTTCTCCGGCTCCTTCGGCTCCGGCCGCCCCAGGATTGGCATTCTGGGGGAGTTCGATGCCCTGTCCGGCCTGGCCCAGACCGCCGGAAGCACCCAGCGGCAGAGCGAAAATCCCGGGGCCAACGGCCAGGGCTGCGGCCATAATCTGCTGGGCGCCGGTGCCTTTGGTGCGGCGCTGGCCATCAAGCAGGCCATCCAGACCGGGGCCCTTTCGGGCACTGTGATTTTCTACGGCTGCCCCGGGGAAGAGGGCTGCGCCGGTAAGACCTTCATGGCCCGGGACGGCATGTTCCGGGATTTGGATGCCGCCCTGACCTGGCACCCCGGAGATACCAACGAAATCAAGGTGGGGGCCAGTGCCGCCTGCATCCAGGTGGCCTACAGCTTCACCGGCCTTTCCGCCCACGCCGCCGACAATCCCTATATGGGGCGGTCGGCCCTGGATGCCGTGGAGCTGATGCATGTGGGCATCCAGTTCCTCCGGGAGCATATGCCCCCCAACAGCAGCATCCACTATTCCATTACCGATGCCGGCGGCGTGTCCCCCAATGTGGTGCAGCCCCGGGCGGCCACGGTGCTGATGGTGCGGGGGGAGACTGTCCGCAAGGCAAAGGCCCTGCTGGAGCGGGTGAATAAAATTGCCCAGGGTGCCGCCCTGATGACCGAGACCAGCTTCACCCAGCGCCAGATTGACGGCACCGCCTCCACACTGCCCAATGAGACCCTGGAGCGGGTGCTCTATGACAATATGCAGCAGGTTCCCATTCCGGAGTACACCGCCCAGGAGCGGGAATTCGCCCAGGCGCTCCACGGAACCTATCCTGCCGCCGTGCCGGGACTGTTATCCGATTCCAACCGGCAGGTGTGGGCCTATGCCAACAAGATGACCGACGGGGGCAAGCGGGCCATCAATGATTTCATCATGCCCTACGTGCCCTCCGCCGCCTATTCCCCCGGCTCCACCGACGTCGGGGACGTGAGCTGGCTGACCCCCACCGCCCAAATTACCACCGCCACCTGGACCAGCGCCTCCCCCGGCCACTCCTGGCAGAATGTGTCCATCGGCAAGACAAGCATTGCCCACAAGGGGATGCTGCAAGCCGCCAAAATCATGGCAGGCGCCGCCGCCGATTTGATGGAGAACCCGGCCCTTCTGGAAAAGGCCAGAGAAGAATTCAACCAATCCGCCGCCGAGGGCTACGACTGCCCCATTGGCAAGGAGGTTACTTACTAAAAAATCCCCCATTTTCTGCACAGCCCATGCGGAAAATGGGGATTTTTTGTGCTATAATATCGAATGGTACGGCCCCTCGTTCCCGGCTCCCTCTCTGAGGGAGCTGTCGAGCGAATGCGAGACTGAGGGAGTGTACCCCGATGAACGTAAGCACTCAAAAATTTCAGAGTTCATATGAGCCGGCGTGTAAATCGTTGGCATGAAGCAACCATCGGACGACACTCCCTCAGTCAGTCCTTGCGGGCTGCCAGCTCCCTCAGAGAGGGAGCCGGGAGGGGTGCGTACCATTCAACCGGGTGCTCGCTAAAATCCGGGGTTACGGGCGATTTTCATCGCCCCTACGAAACTCGGAAATGGGTACATTCCGCCATTCAACCGGGGACTTGCTAAACTGTGAGGGGGGCGGGCGATTTTCATCGCCCGAAAGCTCGGATGGTGTTCACTTTCCCTATGCGGTGGGGGCTGCATATATTTTGCCGTGCGGAAAAGAAAGATGAGATATTTACCTCCCGTTCCTTACATAATGGATGAAACGGAAAGGAGATGGCACATTGGAAGACCAAAAAATAATCGCCCTGCTCTTTGAGCGCTCAGAGCAGGGCATGACCGAGCTGATTGCCAAGTATGGCAAGCTGCTGCGGCGCATTGCCTGGAACATCCTGGGAAATGCCCTGGATGCGGAGGAGTGCGCCAACGATACATATCTGAGTGTGTGGAACGCCATTCCGCCGGAGCAGCCCCGCTCCCTTGCGGCCTTCTGCTGTGCCATTGCCCGGAACAACGCCCTGAGCCGCTACCAATGGGACAACGCCCAAAAGCGAAACAGCCACTATGACATTGCCCTGGACGAATTGGGGGATAGCATCCCCGCCCTGGGAAATGCAGAATCCGAGACAGAAGCCAGAGAATTGACCGATGGCATCAATCGCTTTCTGGCTGCCCAGCGCAAAGAGGATCGCTATCTCTTTGTGCGCCGGTATTACTTTGCCGACAGCGTGGCCGAGCTGGCAGCCCAAACGGGCAAATCCCCTCACAGCATTTCAGTACGATTGTTCCGAATCCGTGAGAAACTTCAAAAATACTTGAGGAAAGAAGGTCTGCTTCCATGAAACGTGATAATATTTCCAAGATTCTAAGCGGAATCGACCCCACCTTCGTGGAAGAATGCGTCACGCGGCCTTCGGAAAGGAACACCATGAAACATTCCAAACGTTTGGCGGTTCTCATTGCCGCCGCCTGTCTGCTGGTTGCGTTGGGCATCACTGCCTATGCCGCCGCCCGCTCGATTTTGGGCGACTTCTGGGGCAGCTATGGGGAACACCTGCAAGACCCCCAGGAGCAGCGTGCCCTGGGGCGGGAGGATTATGCCGACTGGCTGGAGGGAGAGCATCAGATGGTAGACAAAATGCTGGACATTGCAGGCAAGACCACGCCTCAAAACACCTTTGTCCCCATTCAGCCGGGCAGCAAGGCAGGCATCACCCTGCTGGAAAGCTACTATGACGGAGAGAAGATTGCCATGGGCTGCCAGTTCCAGCGGATGAATCTGCAAGCGCCCATTCAGTTTGACATTGACCTGAACGACCCCGCCTATGCAGAGCTGGGGGAGGTAGAAACCCGGGAGGACTTTGCGGAATTCCTGGAATACGGCGACGGCTACATGACCACCCAGGAGGACAGAAAGGAAATTGCCGCCCGACTGAAACGGGATGGAAAGGTCACCTTCGCAGCCTGGGACTCCTGGCTCAGCGACCATGTATATGCCAATGGGGAGGATTTGGGCTGCTGCCACGGCGACCTTGACCCGGAGGGCTATTTCACCGTTGACCCCATGGTCATGGGCATCGGCCAGGTGGAGCTGCCGGAAAGCTGCCGCAACCTGCCAGAGGTTACCGTCACACTGAACTATTGCGTCCAGCAGGTGGTGTATATCCTGGAAGGCAATACCCTTCGCTGGGCAAAGCTCCCCATTCAGCGGTACCCGGTGAATATCCCCATTGCCAACAATACCCAACCTCAGGCCACATAAAATTCGGCGGGCAAGCACAGACGCTTGCCCGCCATGATTTTGGGTACAGAATGGCTTCCAGCTGGGAAAGGGATGCAATCTCATAGTCCGGACGGATATCTGCCCGGCCGGGCAGGTGCTCCGGATTGCACCAGCAGGTCCTGATGCCTGCGTTGACCCCGCCCAGGATATCCGAGGTCAGGCTGTCGCCCACCATAATGGCATTTTCCTTGCAGAAGTGGGGAATCTGGGCAAAACAGGACTGAAAAAATTCCTTGGAGGGCTTGTTATAGCCAATCTCCTGGGAGATAAACACCTTCTCAAAATAGGGATACAGCCCTGCGCTGGTGAGCCGGGAATGCTGCACCGAGGCGGTGCCGTTACTGGCAAGGAACAGCCGGTGATGCCGGCTCAGAGCCTGTACAGCCTCCTGGGCCCCGGGGAGAAAGTAGTGGCCCATGCCCAGGTTTTTCTCGTAGTTCCGGGTGATGGCCACCGGGTCCGCCTCCCGGCCCAGCTCGGCAAAGAGCACCCGGAAGCGGCCCTCCTGCACCTGGTCCCGGGTCAGCTCCCCCCGCTCCAGCCGCTCCCAGTGCTGGCGGTTGATGATATGATACCGCTCCACCACCGCCGCCGTGGGCTCCACGCCGAAATGGGATAGGGTCTTGGCCAGGGCAATTCGCTCTGCCACATGGAAATCCAGAATGGTATCGTCCAAATCCAGAAAAACAAATTCCGTCATGCCCGCTCCCTCCAATGGGAAATCTCCCGGGCAATCCGGGCGAATTCCGGGATGCCCAAAGTCTCCCCCCGGACATTGTCCGGAAGGCCGCAGGCCCGGAGCACATCCTCTGCGCCGCCCTTGCCCAGCTCCGGGAAGCCGGAGGCCAGGCCGTTGCTCAGCTTCTTCCGCCGCATGGCAAAGCTGGAACGCACCACCCGGAAGAAGAGCTCCTTGTCCGGGATATCCCAGGGCCGCTGCTGCCGCACCCGCAGGGTTATCACGGCGGAGGTTACCTTGGGCTGGGGCAGGAAGCAGTGGGGGGGTACGTCAAACAGCAGCTCCGGCTGGGCGTAGTACTGGCAGAACACCGAAAAGGCCCCATAGTCCGCCGTGCCCGGCCCGGCGGCGATGCGCTGGGCCACCTCCTTCTGCACCATAACGGTGACGGCCTCGAAGCACTCTGCCTCCAGCAGCGCCGTGAGAATGGGGCTGGTGATGTAATAGGGCAGGTTGGCACAGGCCATGGGCCGCAGGCCCCCCAGCTTTTCCTGCACCAGGGCGGGAATATCCAGCTTCAGCACGTCTTCCCAAAGAATTTCCACATTGGAGCAGTCCGCCAGGGTCAGGGCCAGGATGGGCTTCAGCCGCGCATCCACCTCCACCGCACACACCTTCCCGGCCCGCAGCGCCAGCTGCTGGGTCAGCGGGCCGATGCCGGGGCCGATTTCCAGCACCCCCACCGAGCTGTCCACCCCGGATTCCCGGGCAATGGATTCCGGCACCCAGGGGGCGATGAGAAAATTCTGCCCCTTGGCCTTGGAAAAGTGGAAGCCGTGCTCTGCCAGCAGTGGCTTCATCACCTGAATATCGCATACATTTATCATGGGTGTATCCTCTTGTCTTTATGGTCGGTGCCCCTATCATACCAGACACCGCCCCTGATTTCAACCGAGAAAATACACATTGCACTGCCGTCTGCCGAATTCCGCCGCCTCCTCCGGGGGCAGGTACAGGTCGATGCGGTTTTCTGCCAGGCAGTCGCTGGCCACCGCCTGGGCTATGCCATAGAGCCAGGAGCCGTCGGCGGCCAGAATAAACAGCCGGGTACCCGGGGCAATGGCGGCGCTGGACACCAGGGCTGTGCCCTTCCGGGCCTGGGGGATGCAGCCCGGATCCTCCGAGGAGAAGGCGGTGGCCTCCAGGGTACACATGCCGGAGTAGGGGAGCATCCCTCCCTCCGGCAGCCATAGGCAGCCTTGCCCCTGGGTAACGCCGCAGTCCTCCCGGGTGCCCACTGCCACCAGCCTTGGGACGGCAGGGCAGAGGAGATGCCGGTCCACAATCTCCCGGGAAACCGGGAGCCCGTTGACATAGGTCACCTTGGCCACGCACCGCAGCTCCCCCGGGGTTCCCGGTGCCAGCTCCACCTCCCGGCCCCAGGGCAGGGTGCTGTCCAGCCGGTACTCCGTGTCCGCCGGAAGGGCCATGGTGAATTCCTCCCGGGTGTACTGGCGGCGCACCACGGTGAGGGTGTCCCCAGGCTGCAAGAGGG
>UROL01000141.1 GCA_900549495.1 uncultured Eubacteriales bacterium
GTGTATAAGAGTCAATTTTATGCGGCCTGGGTTTCGGGGGTTACGGCGGCCAGGTAGTCTGCCTCCCGCTGCTGCTTTTGGGAGCTGAGATAGTCCTGCACCTGGGCGATTCCGTCGCCCACCAGGGCCTGGGTGCGGGAATAGGATTTCTGAGCGTTGGCATAGGCCTCTTCTGTCAGGCCGAATACCGTCTGCCACTGGTCCCGGATAGAAGCATCCAGGGGGATGATGTCATACTCCTTGCCGCCGTCCACCGCACGCATATCCACCCAGCAGGGGAGCACATCGGCATCCTCCAGGTAAACCGTGCCGTCGGAATATTTGCTGAAGGTAAACCGGAACAGCAGGCCGTCCTCGGTGTGGCCGGTTTTCAAATCCATCTCCTGAATCCGCTGGTTGGAGACGGCATTGCCGGTGGAGTACAGGCACACGGTTTTGTGCCCCGGGTCCAGCCGACTGGTGAGCAGGGATACCGGCTGAATTACGTGGGGGTGGCCTCCCACAATCACGTCAAAGCCCAAATCGCACAGCTGCTGGGCAATCTGCTGCTGCTCGGTGTTGGGGGTGGTCTGGTATTCGTTGCCCCAGTGGATATACATCACCGTGGCCTCTGCGCCGCTCTGCTTCATCTGGGTCAGCACCTGCCGCGCCTCCATATAGAAGGGGTCCAGCTGCGTAGCCAGGAAGGAGTTAATCAGGGGCGCACAGTTGGCGGACAGGGCGTTTTTGTTCATATACACGGTTCCGGCAGTGGGGTTGTCCGGCTGCCCCTCATAGGTGTAGCAGACCATGCCCACCTGGATGCCGTTGATTTCCTGAATGGTGTAGGCGGTGTCGCTCTGGCTCTCCCGGGTGCCCAGGGCGGTGAGCCCCTTGCTCCGAACGGTGCGGACGGTACGCAGGAAGCCGTACTCACTGGTGTCGTAGCAGTGGTTGTTGGCAGTGAGCAGCATGTCGAAGCCTGCGTTTTTCAGGGCATCCACAATTTCATCCGGGCAGTTGAAGGCGGGGTAGCCGGAGTACTTATATCCCATATCCGTGCCGCACAGGGTGGTTTCCAGATTGGCAACGGAATAGTCCGCTCCACTGGAATAGGGGGATAGATACTGGAAGATGGAATCGAAATTATACCGTCCATCGCTTTGCAGTCCGGTGTTGATAACCGGCATATGCATGAGAATATCACCGGTAACGGCAATGGTGGCCTGGGAGACCACATGCTCCGGCTCCGGCTGCGTGGGTGGGGGCTGGGTCTCCTCCTCTTTAGAGCCGAAGAGCCGGTTCCATAGGGACTGCTTTGGCTCCTCCGGCTCCTGCTGTACCGGGGCAGTGGCGGCAAGCTGGCCGCTCTGGGTGCTGCTGCTGCCCAAAAGCAGCCGAAGCCCCAGAGAAAAGACCAGCAGCACCGCCATGACAACCACCAGGCCAAGGATAATGGCACCGGAGCCGCCGCTCTGCTTTCCGCTGCTGTATTTTGGTTTATGTCCTTGCGACATGTTGTTCCTCCTTACTGCTCAGTCCAGCAGATAGAGCACCGAATGGACGATTTTTCCATTCATCAGGTATACCCTGGGTACTCTCCGGCTGATGCCACATACGAATTCATAATTAAAGCTGTCCTGCCGGGCAGCGATTTCCTCCACGGTGATGCTTGCCTCTGCGCTGCTGCCCACCAGCACCACGGTGTCGTTGAGCTGGGCCTCGGGAATTTCCGTCACGTCCACCATCATCTGGTCCATGCAGATTCTGCCCAGAATGGGGGCCTTTTTACCCCGAATCAGCACATAGAACCGGCCGGAAAGGCTTCTGCGGTAGCCGTCGGCGTAGCCCACGGGGATGGTGGCCACCCGGGTGGGGACGGTGGTGGTGTAGGCGCCGCCGTAGCCGATTTCCCGGCCCGCCTCTAAGGTTTTCAGGTGGGTGATTCTGCTTTCCCACCGCAGGGCAGGGCGCAAATCCAGGGCCTGGGGGTCCACCTCGTCGCTGGGATACATGCCATAGGTGACGATGCCGGAGCGTACCATCTCATATTTGCACCGGAAATTCATCACACCGGCGGAGTTGTCCAGGTGGCGGATTTTCACGGATACCCCCCGGGCTTGCAGCATCTCATAGAACCGGTCAAACTGCTCCATCTGCCGCCGGGCCCGGGTCAGGTCGGCGCAGTCGGCGGTGGCAAAGTGGCTGAACAGCCCCTCGGGGTCAAGTCCCGGCAGCCTTGCAATGGCGGCGCAGATGTCCGCATCCTCCGGGGTCACCTGGAAGCCGATGCGGCTCATGCCGGTATCCACGGCGAAGTGGAAATGAGCAGTCAGCCCCAGCTTTTGGGCAGCCTGGGACAGGGCCAGGGCATCCTCATAATGGAAGATGGTGGGGCGGATGCCCAGCCGAATGGCCTCAGGGTAGGCCTCCACCGGGGTATAGCCCAGAATCAGGATGGGCTTTTCGATCTCTGCCCGCCGCAGCTCCAGGGCCTCCAGCATGGAGCTGACCCCGAAGAAGGCGCAGTCTTCGTCCAGATGCCGGGCGATTTCCACCGCCCCATGGCCGTAGGCATCCGCTTTGATAATGGCCATCACCGGAACCCCGGCTCGCTTTTTTACCTCCTGGATATTGTGCCGAATGGCATCCAGGTCAATAATTAACTGAGTGCAGCCTAAATTCAAAGAAAATCATCCTTCACTTACAGCGTTTTCCCCTTATTCTATCATAGATTCCCCTGGAAATCAAATTAAGAATTTCCTACGAACCCGGGCCCATATCGGAAAGCATCCCTTCCCCATGCCATAGTGACAAAAGCCTTTTCTTTTCTTTTGACCTATGATAAAATGAAAAATAAAAAAGGAGAAAACCACTATGGAGCGCCGTGACAATTACGCTGCTGCCGCCGCCCAGGCAAGGGCGCTTTTCCCGGGCTATGACCAGGAGGCCATTGCCCGGAAGCTGCATACCCGGCTGGATGAGGCCTTTCTTTACACCCGGATGCTCTCTCGCAATTACCGCATCTGCCGTCGCACGGGTACAATAGAAGTATTTGACGAGGATGTGTGGCGGCGGGTAGAGGATTTTAACGAAACCCTGACCCTGCTGGATTTGGTGTGCGACAGCCGGGAGGACCGACATATTTCCGGGCGCTGGAAGAACCAGTCTGCCTTCGGCCTGCAATTCCACCAGAATCTGCTGGAGCAAGCCGACTCCTGGGCGGCCTACCTCCAGGCCCACCCGGCGGAGCTGAAATCCGCCTGCGACAAGCTGAACGCCGTCCCTGTCCCCTATGGGGACTGCGCCTATAGTATCCCCCTTTTCGAGGACTTGGGAGTGATGCTCCAGCTGTGGTATGGGGACGAGGAATTCCCCGCCTCCGCTCGGTGGCTCTGGGACGAAAACGCCCTGATGTACCTGAAATACGAGACCATGTACTACGCAGTGGGCATGATTCGCAGCCGACTTCCCCAGAAGCCCCACCACCGCTGAGGAAGTGCCCTTCGATGAATGGTAAAAGGGAAAATTACCAGAGCCTTTGTAGGGGCGATGAAAATCGCCTGCAACCTTCCGGTTTTGCAAGTACCCGGCTGAATGGTACGCACCCTCCCGGCTCCCTCTCTGAGGGAGCTGGCACGCCCAACGGGCGTGACTGAGGGAGTGTCGTCCGATGGTTGCTCCGGGCCAACGATTTACACACCAGCTCATATAAACTCTGAAATTTTTGAGCGATTACGTTCACCGAAGTACACTCCCTCAGTCAGCTTCGCTGACAGCTCCCTCAGAGAGGGAGCCGGGGGGACGGGCCGTACCATTCAACCAACCGCCCGGAAACCGCAACGTTGCGGGCGATTTTCATCGCCCCTACGGAACTTTGAATTTTCCACCTCTTATGAATACGGTGTGCCCCCCGCAGAGAGGGGGCTGGAATGGCGCATGACCAAAAAAAATCCCACGGCCCTTGCAAGCCGTGGGATTTTGATTACTCCATAATCGTTCCGTCGGGGTGGAACAGGGGGAGCTTTTCCAGATAGACAATGTCCGGCCGGTCCTGGGCGTCGCCCTCGGCCAGGATGGCGGCTCTGCCGCAGATGGTGCCCCCGGCCTTGGTGACCAGGGCTTCCAGGGCGGAGATGCTCTCGCCGGTGGAAATCACGTCGTCTACCAGCAGAATCCGCTTGCCCTTCATCAGGGCGGCATCAGCGCCGTCCAGATACAGCTGCTGCTGGTTGGCAGTGGTGATGGAATTGACATTCACGGAGAAAACGTCCCGCATATATAGCTTGGGTGCCTTCCGGGCCAGCAGATACTTGGCATCCCCGGCCTGACGTGCCATCTCGTGGGCCAGGGGAATGCCCTTGGCCTCGGCGGTGATGAGGTAATCATACTTCGGCACCTTGGCCAGCAGCTCCCTGGCGCAGGCAACGGTAAGCTCCTGGTCGCCAAAGATGACAAAACCGGCAATGGACAGATTCTCGTTCACAGGGCAGATAGGAAGATCCCGTTCCAGCCCGGCGATACGCATATGATAGAACATGGGAAAGACTCCTTACTATTTTATTTCTATGGGAGTATTATATACTGCTTTGCCAGAGCTTGTCAAGCCTTCTTGCTGGGGGTGGTGGGGATGACGCCACGGTTGGAGACCTTGGCGGTGGTCTCAATTTCACCGGCGGCGGTGAGGGCCATCTTGGTGAACACAGGGCCAACCAGCTCATAGATAAGGACACAGAACAGGGTGATGTTGCGAATCAGTGCACCCTCTGCGCCAAACTCGGCGGCTACGGTGACGCTCATGCCCAGAGCCACACCGGCCTGGGGCAGCAGGGTGATGCCCAGATATTTGCAGATGGTGTCCTGGCAGCCCATGGCCTTGGCGCTGTAGTGTGCGCCCAGAATCTTACCGGCGGAGCGGGCCAGAATGTTCACAATGCCGATGCCAATCACAGCCACGCTGGAGAACACCCGCAAATCCAGCTCCGCACCGCTGAGGACGAAGAACAGCCCAAATACAGGAGCGGTCCAGCGGTCGGTACGGTACATGATTTCCTCGGAGAAATCACACAGGTTGCAGAACACGGTGCCGCACATCATGCACACCAGCAGGGGAGAGAAGCCAAAGTCGATGCCGTTTGCAAATTCAAAGTCCAGCTTGGACAGGGCGGTGCAAAGGAATACAAAGCAAACCGTCAGGCTCAGACGCTTGGAGCGGGAGTGGAAGAATTTTTCCAGATGGCTGAACAGCCAGCCCAGCAGGGCGCCCAGCAGCAGGGAGCCCACAATCTCCAGAATGGGGTTGACCAGCACGGACATGATGCTGACGGAGCCGCTGATCAGCGCCCGGGCAATGCCGTTGGACACGGCGAAGACCATCAGACCCACGGCATCGTCCAGTGCCACAATGGGCAGCAGGATGGAGGTAAGGGGGCCCTTGGCCTTGTACTGGCGCACGACCATCAGTGTGGCG
>UROL01000142.1 GCA_900549495.1 uncultured Eubacteriales bacterium
CCATAGCCGTCGGTGAGCTTGCGAATTTCCTCGCCCACGTCCATCTTGCCGGGATTCCATACCAAATCCGCACCAAATTCCTTGGCCTTGGCCAGCCGGTTGTCCTGCATATCCAGGGCAATCAGCAGCTTGGGATTCTTCATCCGGGCATAGGTAATCATGCCCAGACCCAGGGTACCGGCACCGGAGATAACCACCACATCCTCGTTGGTGATTTGGGCACGGTCCACACAGTGCTTGGAGCAGCCATAGGGCTCAATCAGCAGCGCATCCTCCAGGGACATTTCCTCGGGCACCCGGGAAATGACAGACTCCTTGGGATAGCGGACATACTCGGCCATGCCGCCGTTGTTGGTGGACTGGAAGCCGAAGATGTTGTGGGGCTGGCACATCCAGTACCGGCCGGTCTTGCAGAAACGGCACTTGCCGCAGGGCACAATCTGGTCGGCGGTGATACGGTCTCCCAGCTGGAAGCCGGTGACATTTTCGCCCATCTCCACAATCCGGCCAAAGAACTCGTGGCCGGGGATAAAGGGGGGCTTCACCCAGGCGGGCTGCACCTCGTCGCCCCAGAACATGGCGGCGCCGTGGCTGCACTTCAAGTCTCCGGCGCAAATGCCGCAGGCCTCGGTTTTGATGATAATGTCATCCGGGCCGCAGACCGGGGTGGGATAGTCCGTCTCCAGCCGATACGTGTCCTTGCCGTAGGCCACCAGTGCCTTCATGGTTTTTGGAATTGCCATCGTGATTACCTCCTGAATAAAGCCATTTTGTAAAAGACCTTTCTGTATCTAACTATACACGTTTCCTTGGAGAACGTCAATCAGCCAACCCTTACAAGATTTTTCGCCGCTTTTTTATGGAACGGGCAGTTCCGTAAAACGGATACCCCCGCATTTTACAAAAGGGATTCACACACCGTCCAGGAACTGGGAGATGAAGCCCAGGGCGGCGCCGGTAGCCACCGGCTCCTGGCGGTAGCGGCAGGGCAGAAGATAGTCCGCTTCCTCCTGGAAGGGATCCTGCCGGGCTGTCAGCTGCCGCAGCTGCTGCATATATGGCTCCATCCGGCTGCCCACATTGCCCCCCAGTATCACATTGCAGTCATACAGCATCCGCAGATTCCCCACAACCTGGGCCAGATGCTCCAAATAGCTCTGCCATACCGGCAATACCAGCGGGCTCTGCTGCTCCAGCAGGGCGAAAAACCGCTCCAGGCTCCCTCCGGCGGCATCCGCCAGCACTGCCCCGCCGCAATAGGGATCCACACACCCCCGGTTGCCGCAGTAGCACTGCCGCCCCCCGGGAACCAGCAGCATATGCCCCACCTCACAGGAGCGGAGATTGTCCCCCTCGTAGCTTTTTCCGCCCACATAGACGGAGCCGCCCACGCTGGCATTGAGCATAAGGTAGAAGGCGGTGGAGGGCTCCGGGGAATGCCAGACCTCCGCAAATCCGGCGGCGGCGGTATCGTGGCACAGGGCAGCCGGATAGGGGATCTGGGCAGCCAGCTCCGCCAGCGTCACCTGGGGAAAGCCCAAAAATGCACAGTAGCTCAGGGCCTGCTTGTCCCGGGTCAGCAGCCCGGGCAGGGCAATGCCCACCCCCAGAACCTGGGTGTCCTTCCCTCCGGCCAGGTGCACCGCCTCCTGCACCAGCTCCCCCAGCAGGGCCCCATAGGCCGGTGACCGGTCGAAGCTCTGGCTCCTGCGTAGTGTGCACAGCACCCGGCCCCGAAGGTCCAGGGCCACCGCCGTCACCTGACGGCGGGTGATGTCCAGCCCGACGGCAATCCGGGCCCGGCTGGCCAGGGCGTAGGCGGTGGCTCTCCGGCCTACGGTGCAGGCCATGGTTCCTGTCCGGCAAACCAAACCCAGCTCCGTCAGCTCCTTCAGGTTCTGGGTCACCGTAGGCAGGGACAGCCCCAGCTCCCCGGCAATCTGCTGCCGTGACCATTCGCCGCCCCGGCGGAACAGGGCGAACACCGCCCCCCGGTTTTTCTGCCGTATCTCGTTTTCCTTTCGGGGATCCGTTTCCATAAAGCCCCCTCCTTTTGGTAGAATTATACAAGAAAGCCCCGGCATTTTTTCTGCGAAATCTTGAGGCTCTGGCTCATTTCTTCGGACTCCTGCCGCCTTGCTTGCAAATGGGAGGGCGGATGCGGTATAATGAATCCATCCCCCAAGGGGCATTCAGAAAAGGAGCGATGAAGCATGAAGCAGGTCACTCAGCAGCGCAGTGTTCCCGTCACCGGGAGCTATGATGTGGTTGTCTGCGGCGGCGGCCCCGCAGGCTGGATTGCCGCCGTGGCGGCAGCCAGAAGCGGCGCAAAAACCGCATTGATTGAACAGTTCGGCTTTGTGGGAGGCATGGCCACCGCCGGCCTGGTGCTGCCCATCAGCGTATTTACTTACAACGGAAAGCTGGTCTGCGGCGGCATTCCCTGGGAGTTCGTCCAGCGGATGGAGGCCCTTCGGGGCGCTCAGGTGGAAAAGCCCCTGGGCAATGTGGCCCACGACCCGGAAATCTATAAGCTGGTGGCCCAGCGGATGCTGCTGGAAGCAGGGGTGGAGCTGCATCTGCACTGCACCATCACCGGCTGTCTGCACCGGCAGGGGCATCTGAGCCATGTGATTTTCGACACCCGCCAGGGCCCCCAGGCATTTGAGGCCCGGTACGTCATCGATGCCACCGGCGATGGGGCGGTGTGCGCCCTGACCGATGTGCCAATGCAGACACCGGAAATGGCCCTACAGCCCGCCTCCCTGATTTTCTGCCTGGGCGGCGTGGATACCGATGCCCTGGGGGTGAACCACCACAGCCGCCAGGGGGTGAATATGCACCATGAGACGCTGCAAAAGGCCCTGCGGGCACTGGCCGAAACCGAGGATGTGCCCCAGTTCGGCGGCCCCTGGTTCTGCCACATTCTCCGCCCGGGCTTCACCCTGGTCAATGTCACCCGCACCTTTGCGGATATGGACAACCACCTGGATGCCACTGCCGCAGAGTGCAAGCTCCGGGAGGATGCCTTCCGCTTTGCTGAGCTGTTCCGCCGCCTGGACCCGGCCTTCCGGAACTGCTATCTGGCCTATACCGCCCCCACCGTGGGCACCCGGGAGACCCGGCATATCCGGGGCGTGCATGTCCTCACCGGCGAGGAGTACCTGAACCGGGAGCATTTCCCGGACACCGTGGCCCGCAGCGCCCACCCCATTGATATTCACAGCGCCAAGGATACCCACCAGCGCTGCACCTTCCTGGAGGATGCGGCCTATATTCCCTACCGCAGCCTGATTGTCCCCGGCTATGACAACCTGATTGTCCCCAGCCGCTGCCTCTCCGCCGACCAGATTGCCTCTGCCTCGGTGCGGGTGCAGGCCCCGATGATGTGCCTGGGCCAGGCTGCCGGACTGGCTGCCGCCATGTGCAGCCGGGAGGGCATCAGCGTCCACAATGTGGATATCCCCGCCCTGCGGGAGACCCTCACCGCCTGGGGGGCAGACCTGTAACCGTACCGGGCGGTATCTCTGCCATTGTACCAGAAAATCCCCGGCACCACAATGCCATTGTTGCGGCAGCCGGGAAAAAGGAAAGCCACATATCGAAGACCCCCCGGAGCTTCCGACGCATTGCCGGAAGCTCCGGGGGCCTTTGCTTGCTTTTTGGCTGGTGAAGTGGGGGAGCTTATCCCCACAGAGCCCGCAGGTACGCCACGGATTGGGCGGCATCCCGGTCCAGCTCCGCCTCCGTTGCGCCGTGGGACAGGTCCCGCCAGATGGAAATGTCCTTGCCCACCTGGCCGCCCATGGTGACAAAGGGCTCCATCACCACGTCCCCCTGGTAGTGAATCTGCTCCAGGGCCTTGCCAATCTCCACCCAGTCCATCCGGGTTCCGGGCCTGGGGGGACGGCGGTTGGCCTCACCCACATGGAAATGCCCCAGCAGGCTCCCGGCCAGACGAATGGCATCGGGGATGGAATCCTCCTCAATGTTCATGTGGAAGGTGTCCAGCATGACCTTCACATTGGGCTTGTCCACAGCCTTCACATACCCCACGCACTCGTAGCACTCGTTAATCATATAGCCCTCGAACCGGTTCAGGGACTCCATGTTCAGGGTGATGCCGTAGTCCGCCGCCATGTCTGCCAGGCGCTGCATCCGCCGGATGGAGCGGGCGGTGTCGCCGGGCTTGTCTATGGGAGCCTTGAAGTCCACCGGCCAATAGGAGTACAGGGCACCCCCCAGCCGGTCGATACCGGCCAGCTCCATTTTGCGGAACATGTCGGCATAGAAGGCGAAGGCCTTCTCCACTGCTGCGGCATCCTTGCTGGCCAGATTGTGCTCCGGCCGGGGGCCATAGCCGCCGGTGAGGCGCATACCGCAGTCCTTGGCCGCCTGGCCCAGCTCCAGGAAGAAGGCATCGTCCTCCCGCCAGAATGCCCCGGTGGCCACTTCCAGAATGTCAAAGCCCAGCCGGCTGCATTTTTTTACATAGGGGATGAATTCGCCGCCCCATTCCTTTTCCCAGTAGGCGTAGTAGATTCCGTATTTCATGGGCAACCTCCTGCTTTATACGTTGAGAATAACCTTCTGCACCTCGTCCCGGTGGGTTTCGATGTACTTGTAGGCCTGGGAGACCTCCTCCAGGGGAAACTCCTTGGAAATCAGGGCCTGGAGGTTGACCTTGCCCTCGGCCACCAGGCGGATGGCAGTCAGGTAGTCCTCATGGCGGTACATCAGGGTGCCGTATAGCTCGTACTCCCGGTCCTGAATCAGGCCCATTTCAATTTCGGGCTTCTTGCCGTATACGGCTACAATGACAACGGCCATGCCCTTGCGGCCGTAGCGCAGCACCTGGTTCAGAGCGCCGCCGTTGGCACTGCACTCATAGACCACGTCCAGGCCGTCGATGCCCAGCTCCCGGTCCAGCACCTCCTCCAGCTTTTCCCGGGCCACATTCACGGTGACATCTGCGCCGCATTCCTTGGCCATGTTCAGCTTGTAGTCGGAGACGTCGGAGATAACCACCTTGTTGGCCCCCAGGGCCTTGGCGCTCTGCATCACCACGTTGCCAATGGTGCCTGCGCCGATAACCAGCACGTTTTTGCCCTTCACATCCCCGGGGCGGTTCACCGCCCGGACACCTACGGACAGCGGTTCAATAACCGTGCCCACGTCATAGGGGATGTTGTCCGGCAGCCGGTAGAGCAGCTCTGCCTTCACAGGGTAATAGTCGGAGCTGGCACCGGCGCACTGGCAGCCCAGCACCTCCAGGGTCTTGCAGATATTGTATCTGCCCTCCCGGCACATCCGGCATTTGCCGCAGACCTTCTGGGGCCGCATGAGCACCCGGTCGCCCACCTTCACAT
>UROL01000143.1 GCA_900549495.1 uncultured Eubacteriales bacterium
CGGCAGCGTCAGATGTGTATAAGAGACAGGTTTCTTACTTTTGCTGGATGAGAGCAGCCTGGACGCCGTAGGTCTCGGCGATTTCTTCCAGAGAGCCGTCTTCGTAGGCAGCCTTCAGGAATTCGTTCAGGGCCTGGGCCAGGTCGGAGCCGGTGCGGAAGCCCACGCCGTATTCCTCGCTGTTCAGCTGCACGGTGTAGGTCAGGTTTTCGTAGCTGGTGCCCTCACCCACCATGGCGGCGGCCATCAGGGAGTCAATCACGGCGGCATCGCAGGTTCCGGCGGCCACCTCCATCAGGGCGCTGGCCTGGGACTGCACCGGGGTGTATTCATAGCCCAGGGCGGCAATCTCTGCCTCACCGGCGCTGCCGGCCTCTACGGCGAACACCAGGTCGGCGCAATCCTGGGCGGTCTGGTACTTGTCTGCCTGGTCGGCGGGGACGATGACCACCTGGGCGTTGTTGCAGTAGGCATTGGAGCAGGCCATGGAGGAGGTGACCTCATCGGTGAGGGTCATGCCGTTCCATACGCAGTCAATGCTCTTGGAGTTTAATTCCAGCACCTTGTTGTCCCACTCGATTTCCACGAATTCCACTTCCACCCCCAGGTACTTTGCAAAGGCGGTGGCCACGTCTGCATCGAAGCCAATCCAGTTGCCGTCAGCATCCTTGTAGTCCATGGGGGCAAAGTCGGTGATACCCACCACCAGGGTGCCCTTCTCCTTGATATAATCGGAGTCGGCCTGCTCGGCAAAGGCGGGAATTGTCAGGGCCATCATCATGACCAGGGCGGTGAGCAGTGCAGTGAATTTTTTCATGGTACATTTCTCCTTTTGTAATTTTCTCCGGGTTTGTTTCCTTTGATGGCTGTATTATACTTTAACTCGCTAAAGAAGTAAAGTACTTTTTGAAAAGAATTTCATCTTTGTAGGATGTGAATAAAGGAGCGGGGGAGGGGAAAAGAGGATATGGAAAATTTCTACAACAATCCTGCACCAATCTGCCCATGGAAGGGGGCTGCCTCCTGCCGAAATGACTGTGTTGCGTTTCCAGGTGGGCTGTGATAAAATAGACAGCATATAAAACTAGGGTGGGCTCGGCGGCAAAGGCCGGTGTGCCCGCCAAAGGAAAGGCCGGGGTGTCCCCGGCTGAAAAGCAGGAAGGAAGAAGCCATGCAGACAAAGCAGACAATCCTACAGCAAGTCTTTGGCTATCCGGAGTTCCGGGGCGGCCAGGCGGCGCTGATTGACGGAATTCTGTCCGGGCGGGATGTATTCGGCGTAATGCCCACCGGCGGTGGAAAGAGCCTGTGCTACCAGATTCCGGCGCTGCTGCTGCCGGGGGTGACCCTGGTGATTTCACCCCTGATTTCCCTGATGCACGACCAGGTGATGGCCCTGAAAAATGTGGGGGTGGCGGCGGCCTATGTGAACAGCTCCCTCACCGCCGGGCAAATCCGGCTGGTGTACCGCAATATCCAGTCCGGGATGTACCGGATTATCTATGTCGCCCCGGAGCGGCTGCTTACCGACGGCTTTTTGGAGGCTATCCAGAGCAGGCAGGTCTCCATGGTGACGGTGGACGAGGCCCACTGCATCTCCCAATGGGGCCAGGATTTCCGGCCCAGCTATCTGAAAATTGTGGATTTCCTTTCCATCCTGCCCCAGCGCCCGGTGGTTTCCGCCTTTACCGCCACGGCTACGGAGCGGGTTCGGCAGGACGTGGTGGAGAGCCTGGGGCTGCAAAACCCGGTGGAAATCGTAACGGGCTTCGACCGGCCCAATCTGCGCTTTGATGTGCGTAAGCCCGCCAAAAAGCAGGAGGCCGTTTTGGAGCTGGTGCAGCAGCGCCGTGGGAAATCCGGCATTGTCTATTGCGCCACCCGGAAGAATGTGGAGCGGGTGTGTCAGCTGCTCCAGGATCGGGGCATCCCTGCCACCCGCTACCATGCGGGCCTCAGCGAACAGGAACGCCACGACAATCAGGAGGATTTCCTCTACGACCGGGCCCCGGTGATGGTGGCCACCAACGCCTTCGGCATGGGCATCGACAAGTCCAATGTCTCCTATGTGATTCATTATAACATGCCCCAAAGCCTGGAAAACTACTATCAGGAGGCGGGCAGAGCCGGGCGGGACGGGGCGGCGGCAGAGTGCATTTTGCTCTATTCCCCCGGGGACGTGACCACCGCCCAATATCTGATTCTCCACCCCAATGGGACAGAGGGGGAGAGCGCCACCCCGGAGCAGGTTCAGGCGGACTGGAACCGGCTGGAGCAGATGGTGGGCTACTGCAAAACCCAGTCCTGTCTCCGGGGCTGCATTCTGGACTACTTCGGCCAGAGCCATCCGGCCCGGTGCGGCAACTGCGGCAACTGCGACATGGTGCTGGAGGAGCGGGACGTGACCCGGGAGGCCGCCCAGCTGCTGGATTGCGTGGAACATATCCGGCAGCACCTGGGCTATAGCCTGGGCATTGTCACCGTGATTCGGACGCTGCTGGGCAGCCGGGATAAGCGCCTGCTGCAACTGAAATTGGACCGGCTGCCGGAATATGGCACCCTGGGCCATGTGGGCCGGGATCGGCTGCGCCGGATTGCCGAGGCTTTGGAGGCCCAGGGCTGCCTACATACGGATTCGGAGCACGGCGGTGTCAGCCTGACGGCGGAATCCAAAGGGGTGCAGAGCCAGAGCCGGCGCATCACCATCCGGGAGGAGGCGGCAAAGCCCCAACCCCTGGGCCAGACCGCCCCGGCGGACAATCCGGAGCTGTACAATGCTCTGAAGGCTCTGCGGCTTCGCCTGGCCCAGAAGGAGCACATGCCGGCATACATCGTCTTTACCAATGCAACCCTGGAGGATATGGCCCGAAAGGCCCCTCGGACCATGGAGGAATTCTGCTGCGTCAGCGGCGTGGGCAGCGCAAAAGCCCAGCGCTACGGCAAGGTGTTCCTGCAAGCCATCCGTGAGTTCCAGCTGGAGCAGAGCCAGGCAGCCCCGGAAGAGCCCTAGCCCACACCAATACAAAGAATACCCCCCATAGGCAGGCCGTGAGACCTTCCTATGGGGGGTTGCATTTGGAATTGCTTCAATCCCTGTTTGGGGTCTTGAAGTCAGATTACCGCGTGGGCCGCAGTAGCTCCGAAATCCTTACTTAGCAATCTTCTTGAACTCCTCGTAGACGAACTGAACCTTGGGCCCGATAACCACCTGAACAGCGGTCTTGCCCGGACGAATAACGCCGGAAGCGCCGGAGGACTTAATCTTCTTCTCGTCAACCAGCAGACGGTCCTTGACTTCCAGTCTCAGACGAGTGATGCAGTGGTCGATGGAGGTGACGTTGTCCTTGCCGCCCAGGCCTTCCAGAATGATCTGAGCCATGGTGGTGTAGTCGTCGTTGGCCAGCTCAATCTTCAGCTCGTTCTCCTGGTCATCTTCACGGCCGGGGGTCTTCAGATCCCACTTGGTGATGGCGAAACGGAACACCAGGTAGAAGACGACGAAAGCAGCAGCGCCCAGGGGCAGGATCAGCCAGGTCTTGGCAGCTGCGGGCAGGGAAGCGGAGAAGATCAGGTCGGTTGCACCGGCGGAGAAGCAGAAGCCAGCCCGGAAGCCCAGAGCAACAGTGATGGTGGTGAAGATGCCGTACAGCAGAGCGTACACGACGTACAGGGGGAATGCCAGGAACATGAAAGCGAACTCGAAGGGCTCGGTAACGCCGCAGATGAAGGCACAGATAGCAGCGGAGCCAACGATGCCGATGGCAACCTTACGCTTGCCGGTCTTTGCAGTCTGAATCATGGCCAGAGCAGCACCGGGGATACCGAACATCATGCAGGGGAAGAAGCCAGCCATGTACATGCCCACGGACCAGTTGACGGGGTTGCCGTTGGCCATAACGCCGCCCTCAGTCAGTGCACCCCAGTAGGCGGTCAGGTCGCCCAGGCCGATGGTGTCGAACCAGAACACGTTGTTCAGAGCGTGATGCAGGCCGGTGGGGATCAGCAGACGGTTCAGGAAAGCGTAGATGCCAGCGCCGACAGCGCCCAGCTTGGTGATGCCGTTGCCCAGAGCAACCAGGCCACTGAAGATGACGGGCCATACGAACAGCAGAATGGCGGAGACGACGATGGAAACCAGAGCGGTGACAATGGCAACAGAGCGCTTGCCGCTGAAGAATGCCAGGAAGTCAGGCAGCTTGGTGCCCTTGAATTTGTTGTAGCACAGACCGCCAATGATACCAGCCAGGATACCAATGAAGGCGTTGCCGCCGATCTTGGCGAAAGCAACCTGGTTGACCTCGGAAGCGATCATCTTGGGAGCGATGGCGGAAACGACACCGGGAGCCAGCAGGGTGGTGATCATCAGGTAGGAGACCATGCCAGCCAGACCGGCAGTGCCGTCGTTTTCCTTTGCCAGGCCAACGGCAACGCCGATGGCGAACAGGATAGCCATGTTTTCGATCAGGGCAGCGCCTGCCTTGATCAGGAAGAAGCCGATGGTGTACAGTGCGCCGGAAGTAGGTGCATCGGGAACACCCATAACACCGGGAGCGAAGGCGTAGCCCAGACCCATCAGAATACCGCAGATGGGCAGTGCAGCAACGGGAAGCATCATAGCTTTACCCAGCTTCTGCAAATGTTTCATCATAGAAAATTCCCTCCAAAATTTGTCTTTTCCCTTATTGTTTATTATCAACCGTCGGCCCACGACGGCAAATAGGGACGAAATATAGCTTACAGGTTTGCGCTCAGGAAAGCCTGGAGCTCCGCAGCGGCGGTGTCTTCGTCAGAACCCTCCACGGTGACGGTGAGCTCCATGCCCTGCTTGGCAGCCAGCTTCATCAGGGCCATCAGGCGGCGGGCATCGGCGGTGCCGGTGGGAGCGGTGATGGTAACCTTGGAAGCAAAGGGAGCCACGGCCTTCACCAGCATACCGGCGGGGCGGGCGTGCATACCCATGGGATCGGTAATCACATGCTTGAATTCTTTCATTTCTTATTTCCTCACTTTCGTGCGTTGGGTAATCTATTGTCAGGCCGGGGCACTACTGCTCCGACTCGCAGACAATCTTTCTGATTTCCAGAATGCGACCGGCAGCCATGGACAGCTCCTTGTAGCCCATTTCGATGAACCGTTCGGTCATCTTGGGGTCAGCGCCCAGCTCACCGCAAATACCGGCCCAGATACCGGCCTCGTTGGCGGACTTGGCAATGTGAGCCAGCAGCGCCATGAGGGCGGGGTGATAGGGGTCATAGAACTTGCCCAGGTTGGCGTTCTGGCGGTCTACCGCCAGGGTGTACTGGGTCAGGTCTGTCTCTTATACACATCTCCGAGCCCACGAGACCGAGGCTGATCTCG
>UROL01000144.1 GCA_900549495.1 uncultured Eubacteriales bacterium
TCCCGGGGCGGGGCATCGGCGACAATGCGGCCGGACTCCATGACAATCACCCGGTCTGCCGCAGGGAACACATCCTCTGTCCGGTGCTCGGTAATGAGAATGGTGGTGCCCAGCTCCCGGTTGATTTTTTTCAGAGTATTCAAAAAGTCGGCGGCGGCAATGGGATCCAGCTGACTGGTGGGCTCATCCAGAATCAGAATTTCCGGCTGCATGGCCATAATGGCGGCCAGATTCAGCAGCTGCTTCTGCCCACCGGAAAGCTCTGCCACATCCCGGTGGAACCAGTCCTGGATACCGAAGAAGCTGGCCATCTCTGCCACCCGCAGACGCATGACGCTCTGCTCGCAGCCCAGATTTTCCAGGCCGAAGGCCAGCTCATGCCATACCTTATCCGTGACGATTTGCTCGTCCGGGTTCTGCATCACAAAGCCGATTTCGGCTGCCTGCTCCCTCAGGGAGATTTGCTCCAGGGGCGTGCCGTCCAGCAGCACACTGCCGCTGCGGGCCCCATGGGGGGTGAGGACGGTTTTCAGATGCCGCAGCAGGGTAGTCTTTCCGCAGCCGGACCTGCCGCACAGCAGCACATACTCCCCCTGGGAAATTTGCAGGTCAATATCCGCCAGCGCCGGGGCGGCGGCCCCGGGATAGGTGAAGCTCAGATTTTGGAGCGTGAAATTCGCCACGCAATTACCTCCTTGATGTGCAGAAAGGCCGGAATCAGCAGCAGACAGCAGTATACCGGAAAGCCCCAGGTCAGGGGATCGATTTTCAGTCTGGGGGTGTAGCGGGCCTGCATTCCCCCGGCTGCCATTACGGCGATTTCCAGCCCCAGGATGAGAAGGAACAGGCCGACGTCCTGCCCTGTCAGCCGGTAGAGCTGAAAGTGGGTGCGCTTTCCGGCGCCGTAGCCCCGGGAGCGCATGGAGTCCGCCGTGACCAGGCTGCCCTCCAGGGCCCAGTCCGTCAGGGCGGAGAGCACCGCCGCCCCATCCCTTGCCTTATCGGTGAGGCTGCCGGTTTCGGCGGCTCCCTTGCCAATGGCCCGGCGGGCCAGAAGAATCTGCTTTGCCTTCCGGGTGAGAGCCGGTATCATTTGCAGCACCATCACCAGCAGCAGCGACAGCGCCGGGATAAGGCTGCCGAAGAGGGCTGTGAATTTGTCACTGGTGAGCACGGCGCTGTAGCAGCCAAACCACAGCAGCATCACCACCATAATGCCCCCCAGGGCCATGCCATAGTACAGGGCTTCCAGGGTGTAGGGGCGGCCAAGCCAGGTGAAAAGCACATGCTTCCCAGAGGTATTCAGCAGGGGATTGATAAGCGACAGCAGCAGGAAAACCCCTACCATGCCTCCCAGCATTTTCAGCCCCTCCCGGCCCTTCAGCAGCAGATAGTAAAGCCCGGCGCATAGGCAGCCGGCAGCGCAGTAGGCGGGGTGCTGAATGGTTGCGCCGAAGCCAATGGCTCCTGCAAAAAATAAAAAATTTACCGCCGGATGGCATCCGGAAAAAGCATCCTGCTGCATGCGCCGCCCCCCTTTTTACATGAACAATTCATTATACCAATTTTACCCCCAAAAGGCAACCGGCAAATAGGGGCGTACCTGCATTTTCCTTGACAATTCAGGTATCCAGTCGTAAAATAGCAGAAAAGGAGGCATTTTTATGACAGAAAACCAAATGATTGCCCAGGCAGTGGAGGCCGGCTTTGCCGCCGCTGCCGTGGTGGATACACAGAAAATCGTCTTCGATCCTATGTTCCGTCCCTTTTGCCAGGAAAATCTCTGCGGCCAGTATGGCGTGAACTATTCCTGTCCCCCGGACTGCGGCACACCGGAGGAGATGAAGCAACGGGTTCTGGCCCACAAAAGGGGACTGGTGCTGCAAACCATCTGGGAAATCTCGGATTACACCGATAAAAAGGCCATCAAGCATGCAAAGCAGTCCCACAATTCTGCCGCCATCCGGCTGATGAAGCAGTTCCGCCAGGCAGGGCATCCGGGCTTCCTGGTGGGAGCCAGTGGCTGCGCCCTGTGCAGCCCCTGTGCCCTGAAAAACGGCCAGCCCTGTACCTATCCGGATTTGCGCTATTCCTGCATGTCCGCCTACTGCATCTTTGTGCGGAAGCTGGCAGAGGAGTGCGGCATGGAATATGACTGCGGCGACGGCCTGCTGGCCTTTTTCGGAATGTACGTTTTTGATTGATTTTTTGGCGGCGTTGTGGTATGATAACTCAGGTATAAAAATTTGAAAAGGAGACTATTTTATGAAAAAACTGGTATCTTTGCTGCTCTGCCTTGCCATGCTGCTGAGCCTGTCCGCCTTTGCCGGGGCAGAAGCCGTGGAGAAGGTGGAAGAGCCCACTATCCACGCTGAGCAGTCCGCCGAGCCCCAGTGGGACGAAAATCACGAGACCATTCTGCTGGAGATGGGTGCCGACTACGGCCAGGGTGCAAAGTCCTTTGCCCTGGTGGTTTCCCACCTGAACGAGGTCACCATCTGCACCGTCCACACCGATGAGAAGACCGTGGGCGCTGCCCTGGCTGCCCTGAACATTGTGGCAGGGGAAGACAGCGAGTTCGGCCTGTACGTCAAGACCATCGACGGCTACACCGCCGACTACGATACCGACGGCAGCTACTGGGCCTTCTACATCGACGGCGAGTACGCCACCACCGGCGTGGACTCCACCGACATTGATGAGGAGGCCACCTACCTGCTTCAGGTGGAGGGCCTGGAGCTGGAAGAGGGCACCACCATCCCCCTGATGGACGGCCAGAACTACGGCATCGGCGACAAGACCTTTGTCTTCCAGGTGATTGACGGCGAGGGCGTGGAGATTGCCGTTACCGTCTGCACCGACCAGGACACCGTGGGCGCCGCTCTGGAGGAGTGGAGCATCATCGCCGGTGAGGACAGCGACTTCGGCCTGTATGTGAAGACCATCAACAATATCACCGCCGACTACGATACCGACGGCAGCTATTGGGCTTTCTACATCGACGGCGAGTATGCCCAGACCGGCGTGGATTCCACCGAAATCAACGAGGATGCCGTCTACACCTTCCAGGTGGAAAAGGCATAAAAATTCCCCCCAAAAGAATTTCTGCCAGTGCGAATGCACTGGCAGATTTTTTAGGTGGTGGATTTGTTCTCCCGGTCAAAGAGCCGGTAAAAGGGGCGGGTGACTTTTTCACACCGGCACAGGTCGAAGGTGACCTCGGCCAGCAGCCAGCCGCTCAGCACATCCACAATGACATGCTGCTTGGTGGTCAGGGTGGAGACGAAAATCAGCAGGGTAAATACATAGGCGAAGACCTTCCCCCATTTCGGCACCCGGGTATTCCCCAGGGCCCGGGCACACAGCCAGCTGAACTGGCAGTGGAGGGAGGGAAACAGATTCGTGGGGGTATCTGTGGCGTAGATGATGCGCATACCCAAGTCCCACAGGGAGTGGCCTGTTACCTCCGGCCTGGAATTGGTGGTGGGCAGGAACAGAAAGCACAGCAGTATCACCACTAGGGACATTACATGGGCGTTGAGGAACCGGAAGGCATTTCGCTTCTCTCCCCGCAGAATCAGGGCGTAGCTGGTATACCAGTAGAGGAAGGCTCCGGCGTAGATAACCACGGTCCAGGGGAGAAAGGGAATGGACAAATCCAAGGGGGTTTCCCAATTATAGTGATAGGCGCTGTCCATAAGCACCTTGCTGCCGGAGTATACAAATACCTGAAAGGCAAGGGTGGACAGCAGGGGAGCCACGGTATACTCCGGGATCACCCAGGAGAGCAGACGGCAGACGGCATGGTATAATTTTTTGAACATGAGCGATTTCCTATCCTTTTAAGCATCCTCGCCGGAGTGACGGGCCTTGTGCTTTTTGCAGATGCGGTTGTAAATCAGCAGCCCAACGCCGCTGATGGCCAGGGTGGCGGCAAAGGTGATAATGGCCGCAGTGTATTGCTCGGTGCCCAGGGCATCACCGCCGATGGTAGAGGTAATCACCGAGGGAAAGCGGCCCAGGGTGCAAATCAGGCAGAAGACGGGGAAGGGAATGTCCGTCAGTCCGGCAAAATAGCCCAGCAAATCCTTTGGGGTACCGGGAAGCATATAGACGATGAGGAAGAGAAAATTCCGTGCTTCGCTGGTTTTTAGAAATTTAACCGAGTTGATTTTTTCCTCGCTGAAGAAGAGGCGCACCAGACGCATACCGAATTTCCGCACCAGGGCGAAGGTGATGATGCTGCCTATGGCCGCAGCGGCGATGCACAGGCCGGTGCCCTCCACCACCCCAAAGGCATACCCGGCGGCAATCTCAAAGGGCTCCCCGGGGATGATGGCAATGATGACCTGAAAAATAACCATTGCCCCGAAAATCAGGCGGCTGTGCCAGCCGTTGGTATCCACCCACTCCCGCAGGGCAGCCGGGTCAGAGATGAAGCGTGTGAGCTTCGTCCCCACCGTCTGCCATAGGAGCAGAGAAAATAGCAGCACGCATACCAGCAGCCCACCGGCAATCCACTGCATTTTTCGATTTTCCTGCCGCATCCCTTACACCCCCGAATTCCCTTCCAAAGCGACGATATCATACCTCGAATTCCACAGAAAGTCAACAATTCAGCGGGATTATTCAAGGAAAGTTTATGAATTGTGGATGAATATTAAGAAAAAGACACAGGCGGCCCCCTTTGCACCGGAGTACCGCCTGTTTTTTCAAAATTGCTGGGCTATTTGCTGCCTTCCTTTCCGGCAAACAGCCGGTAGCCCCGGCCATACTGCACGCACCGGGAAACCCGGCTGAGGGTGGCGGAGGAGATGTTGGTGTGCTCAATCACCTGGGAATAGGTCATGCCCTCGGCCAGCAGCCGGGCGGCCCGAAGCCGCTGGGCCATCTGCTCCACCTCTTTGCGGGTGCACAGATCCTCCAGAAAGGCGGCGCAGTCCTCCACATTGTCGATTTTTACAAAGGCTCGGTAGAGGTCCTGAATCATTTCCTCGTCAAACGAATGCTGGGGCATGGCGGTTCCTCCCAATCAAAATTTTTCCAGAGAGCTGCTTAAAAATTGCCGGGTCTTGGGGGACTGGGGATTGCCGAACACCTGCTGGGGGGTGCCCTCCTCTTCGATGACACCGTCGGCCATGAAGATAACCCGGTCGGAGACGGATTTGGCAAATTCCATCTCATGGGTAACAATTATAATGGTTCGCTCTGCGCTTTTCAAGCCCCGAATCACCCGCAGCACCTCGCCGGTGAGCTCCGGGTCCAGGGCCTGTC
>UROL01000145.1 GCA_900549495.1 uncultured Eubacteriales bacterium
CACAAGGCTATTCGTCGGCAGCGTCAGATGTGTATAAGAGACAGGGGCTATACTATACAACGTATCGTCCAAAAGGCGCAAGGTTGCGGGCGATTTTCATCGCCCCTACGAAGCTCGGGTAATTTTACCGGGTATTGTGCAACGTACCGCCCGGAAACGGCAATGTTTCGGGCGGTGGTTGGTTCTGGATATTTTGCACCCTTGACAAATTCCCCAAAATGGAGTATACTCCCAGCATAACTTCATAGGACAGTTCGTGACCATCCTGTCGGTAAACAAAACTAGGATTTTGATTGTATCAGGTGGGCGCATTTTGCGCCCATTTGTTTTGTCGTGGTCACGCCTGCCGTGACCATTTTTTATTGTAAGGAGAACAATATGAAAAACACATCCAAAACCACTCGCATCATCACCCAGGCAGCGGTGATTGCGGCGCTGAATACCGTACTGACCTATGCCCAGTATTTTCTCTGGCCGGAATCCACCAGTATGGCAATCCAGGTGCGTATCAGCGAGGCCATGCTGGTGCTGGCATTCCTCACCCCAGCTGCCGTGCCGGGCTTGACCATTGGCTGCCTGCTGTTCAATCTGACCTATGCCGGTACCTTGCCTCTGGATTGGCTGGTGGGCACTTTGGCCACCTTCCTGGCGGCCCAGGGAATGTGGATGACCCGGAAAATTACCGTGAAGGGCTATCCCCTGGTGGGGCTGCTGCTGCCCGCTGTGACCAACGGCTTGCTGGTGGGCTGGGAGCTGACCTATTATATCGGGGAGGCCAGCTTCTGGTATAACGCCCTGTTTGTGGCACTGGGAGAGCTGATTGCCCTGCTGGTGGTGGGCACCATCCTGTTCTATGCGCTGAAAAGCCGAAAGCTGGACGAAAAGCTGATGAAAATTGAATAACCCAAAAAGAGGAGGTACGCCACACCGGCATACCTCCTCTTTTTGGGGCTTATGGATTACTTAAAATATTTCACGGCATTCTGGAACAGGTGAATGTCATATTCCCCGGGGACGTTGCGATACAGGCTCTTGCCAATGCGCTCGCTGTGCCCCATCTTGCCCAGCACACGGCCGTCGGGGGAGGTGATGCCCTCGATGGCGAATACAGAGCCGTTGGGGTTGTATTCGGTGTCCATGGTGGGATTGCCCGCCAGGTCAACATACTGGGTGGCAATCTGCCCATTGGCTGCCAGCTGCTGCACCAGCTCGTCACTGGCGTAGAACCGGCCCTCGCCGTGGGAAATGGGCACGGTGCAAATGCTGCCAACGGCGGCATCGGACAGCCAGGGGGACTTGTTGGAGCAGATACGGGTGCGAACCATCTTGGACTGGTGGCGACCGATGATGTTGTAGGTCAGGGTGGGGCAGGTGCTGTCGGTGTCAATAATCTTGCCGAAGGGCACCAGACCCAGCTTAATCAGCGCCTGGAAGCCGTTGCAGATGCCCAGCATCAGGCCGTCCCGGTTTTCCAGCAGCGCCGCCACCTGCTCCCGGATGGCAGGATTGCGGAAGAAAGCGGTGATGAACTTGGCGGAGCCGTCCGGCTCGTCGCCGCCGGAGAAGCCGCCGGGCAGGAAAATCATCTGGGCGGAGGCTGCCTTCCTGGCGAATTCCTCGGCGCTGCGCTGTACATCGGTGGAGGTCAGGTTGCGAATGACGGCAATCTCTGCCTCCGCACCGGCATCCATCATGGCCCGGGCGGAGTCATATTCGCAGTTGGTGCCGGGGAACACGGGAATCAGCACCTTGGGCCGTGCGGACTTGATGGCAGGGGCGGGATAGCCGGTGGCCTCATAGCAGAAGGCGGGAATTTCAGTGGTGTTCTCCGTAACCTTGGTGGGATACACGTCTGCCAGGGTACTTTCGTTCAGGCTCCGCAGCTCTTCAATGGAAGCCTCGTCCTGCCCCAGCCGGATAACCGGGGCCTGGGTGGTGTAGCCAATCTTCACGACACCGGGGAGGAACACGTCGCCGTCTAGCTCGGCAATCAGACAACCGGCCCCCTGGGTGTACCAGTCGGAGAAGTTTTCACCGGTGAAGCCAATCTCGTTGCCGAAGCTCATCTTCATCACAGCCTCGGCGGCACCGTTTTCCACAGCCCAGGCGGCGCAGACCTTGCCCTGGTGATGCAGGCCCAGGAAGGTATCCCAGCTGGCCTTGATGGCCTCCTGGGTGCCGTCGGTGGGGGCAATCAGGTAGACAGGATGGTTGGGAGCCTTAAATTCGGGGGAGAGCACCTTAGAAGCATCCACCGGCGCAATGGCAAAGGAAATCACCGTGGGGGGCACATCCCGATCCAGGAAGGAGCCGCTCATGGAGTCCTTGCCGCCAATGGCAGCGGCCCCCAGCTCCAGCTGGGCATCCAGAGCGCCCAGCAGGGCGGCAAAGGGCTTACCCCAGCGCTGGGGTTCGTCTCTCAGCTTCTCGAAGAACTCTTGCAATGTCAAATAGGCATTGTGGTAATCTGCACCGGCAGCCACCAGCTTTGCCATGGAATTGTAAACGGCATCATGGGCACCCACGTAGGGGTCGATGCTCAGCCGGTCAGGGTCGCAGCCCCAGGTCATAACGCTGGCCTGGGTGGTGTGCTGACCGGGCAGCACCGGGAACAGGGCTGCCATGGCCTGGGCCGGTGTGGTCTGGGTTCTGCCGCCGAAGGGCATCAGAACGGAACCGGCTCCGATGGAGCCGTCAAAGCGCTCGGTAAGGCCCCGGCGGCTGGCGGTTTTCAGGCTGGAAGCCATTTCCCGCAGGGAGGAGAACAGGGGGGCATCCAGCTGCTGCCGCTGCTTGGCGGCAACCTCTACGCTGGTGTGCTTGACGGCACCGTTGGTATCCAGGAAAGCACGGCTCAGGTTTGCAATCTCGTTGCCCTTCCACTGCATGACCATCCGCTCTTCCTCGGTGACCACAGCCACCCGATAGGCTTCCAGGTTTTCTGCCTGGGCAGCGGCGATGAAGGCATCGGCATCGGCGGGGTCTACCACCACTGCCATACGCTCCTGGGATTCGGAAATTGCCAGCTCGGTGCCGTCCAGACCCTCGTATTTCTTCCGCACGGCATCCAGGTCAATCCGCAGACCGGCGGCCAGCTCGCCAATGGCAACGGACACGCCGCCGGCACCAAAGTCGTTGCAGCGCTTAATCAGCCGGGTGACCTGGCCGTTCCGGAACAGACGCTGAATCTTCCGCTCCTCGGGGGCGTTGCCCTTTTGCACCTCGGAGGCCATGGTTTGCAGGGACTTCATGTTGTGGCTCTTGGAGGAGCCGGTGGCACCGCCAATGCCGTCACGACCGGTGCGGCCACCCAGCAGGATAATCACATCCCCGGGGGCAGGAACCTCCCGGCGCACGTTGGAGGCGGGGGCAGCGGCAACCACAGCGCCGCATTCCAGCCGCTTGGCGATATAGCCCTCGTGGTACATTTCCGCCACGTGGCCGGTGGCAAGGCCAATCTGGTTGCCATAGGAGGAGTAACCGGCAGCAGCAGTGGTTGCCAGCTTCCGCTGGGGCAGCTTGCCCTTGACGGTGTCCTTCAGGCTGACCCGGGGATCGCCGCCGCCGGTGACACGCATGGCCTGGTGCACATAAGCGCGCCCGGACAGGGGGTCACGGATGCAGCCGCCGATGCAGGTGGCTGCGCCGCCGAAGGGCTCAATTTCCGTGGGATGGTTGTGGGTTTCATTCTTGAACATCAGCAGCCAGTCCTCTTGACTGCCGTCGATGGTGGTGGGCACATGGATGGAGCAGGCGTTGATCTCCTCGCTCTCGTCCAGCTCCGGCAGCAGCCCCCGCTTTTTCAGGGTCTTGGTGCCGATGGTGGCAATGTCCATCAGGGTCTGGGGACGGGCGGCAGCCTTCTCAGCGCCGTAGACCTCCACCCGGGCATCCAGATAGCGCTGGTAGGCGGCCTTTACCGCCTCGTCCTGAATGTGGGCTGCGTCAATGTGGGTGGAGAAGGTGGTGTGGCGGCAGTGGTCAGACCAATAGGTATCCACCACCCGCACCTCGGTGATGGTGGGGTCCCGGTGCTCCTGGTCCCGGAAATAGGCTTGCAGGAACCGCAGGTCGTCCAAATCCATGGCAAGCCCCAGCTTGTCCAGCAGCTTTTGCAGGGCGGCATCCTTCATTTTGATGAAGCCCTTCACCGTCTCCACGGTTTCCGGGGCGGCATATTCCACCTTCAGGGTTTCCGGCTTTTCCAGAGAGGCTTCCCGTGCCTCCACTGCATTGATGACGTAGTGCTTGATGGCCTCCACGTCCTTTTTGGTCAGCTTTCCGTACAGGGCATACACCTTGGCGCTGCGGACAGTGGGGCGCTCCCCCTGGCTTTGCAGCTGAATGCACTGGGCGGCGGAGTCGGCTCTCTGGTCAAACTGACCGGGCAGGGACTCCACGGCAAACACCACATTGGCATCACTCAGGTCAGCCTCGGCGGAAACATAATCCAGCTGGGGCTCGGAGAATACGGTGGTGCGGGCATAGTCAAACAGGGCTTCGTCGATGTTTTCCACATCGTAGCGGTTGAAAATGCGGACATTTTCCAGCTTCTTGATGCCCAGGAAGGAGCGGCAGTCGCTGAGCAGTCCTGCTGCCTCGGGGGCGAGGCCGGGCTTCTTTTCCACAAATACGCGGTATACCATTTTCGTTTTTCCTCCCAATCAGTTGGATGCTTGCAGGGCACGCTGCCCAATGTCAGAGCGGCGATAGGCGTTTTCAAACTGCACCCCATCGCTGAGCCGGTAGGCATCCCGGATGGCTTCGGCCAGACTGTCGGCCACGGCAGTGGTGCCGGTGACCCGCCCGCCGGAGGTGAGCAGCTTCCCATCTTGCAGTTTTGCACCCGCCACATAGGTGTGGGCGGCAGCCTCCGGGGTCATGGTAATGGGGAAACCCTTTTCGTAGTGAACCGGGTAGCCCTTGGAGGCAAGAATCACGCAGCAAGCGTATTTATCGGCAAATTTTACTTCGGTTTCAGCAAGGGTAGCGTTGGTGGTGGCCTGCATAATGGTGAGCAAATCGCTTTCCAGCAGGGGCAGCACCACCTGGGTTTCCGGGTCGCCGAAGCGGCAGTTGTATTCAATCACCTTGGGGCCGTTGGGGGTGAGCATCAGGCCGAAATACAGGCATCCGGTGAAGCTGCGTCCCTCGGCGTTCATGGCAGCAATGGTGGGGAGGAAGATTTCCTCCATGCACTGCTGGGCAATGGCGGGGGTGTAGTCTGTCTCTTATACACATCTCCGAGCCCACGAGACCGAG
>UROL01000146.1 GCA_900549495.1 uncultured Eubacteriales bacterium
CTCACCCTTCTTTCCAGGTTGACGGGAAGGCCGGTGCCGGAGAGCTTACAGGAGCTTACCGAGAAGGCCATGTTCAGCCAGCACCTGCTGACGGCGGAGGAGCTGCGACTCTATCCCGCCTGCCAGAGGGCCTACTGCCGCTGTCTGCGCCAGGCCCCCTGGTGGAAAAAGCCGGTATACCGGTATTATTACGCCGTTATTTAGGGTAACAAAAGGAGAAAAAATCTATGGAACGTGCCTTTATCACCGCCTGGGAGCAGTGCCGTTCTCAGGCCGCCGCTGCCGGTGTCCGTATGCGCCCGGTGGCCCCGGAGGAGGCTCTGAAAACCGCCCACCGCATCCTCACCGGAAGCCGCCTCAGCGACGGATTTTCCCAGCTGGCAGCCCAGCATCACTTGGAATGGAGCCTGGAGGCCCTGTCCATCGACAAGCGCTTCACCTCGCTGTTTACCGATGCGGAGGCCAACGAGGCCCTGACCCGCCTGATGGAGGCGGGATACTTCTCCATCCAGCCATAAAAAGCAGCATCCTCCGGTCTGTTTGCCGGGGGATGCTGCTTTTTGGGGATTGCCTATGGGGTTATGAAAATTTCTGCTGAATTGCGGCAATGCCCCTTTCCAGAATGCCCTGGGACTGTTCACCGAAAACCTGATGAAACAGGGCGTATTCTGTAAGGGAGGCGTGGGGGACGGCCCAGGCACCGGCGTCGGTACCGGGGGCCAGAAGCCCTCCCAGGGCGGCGAAGTGGCGGATATTTTCCTGGGCGGCGGCAAGTATTTGCGCTACGGCAGTTTCGTCAAAGCGGCCCCGGCCCCGGAGATTGCCGATGGTGGACAGGGTGGGCACCCATACGGTTCCCGCCTCCTGCATGGCGTGGAGGGCCTCCTGGTCCAGATAGGCTCCGTGCTCCACGGAGTCCACCCCGGCCTGAGCGGCGGCCTGAACGGTTCGGGCCCCATTGGCGTGGGCCATTACCGGCAACCCTTCTTCATGGGCGATGTGAACCATCTCCCGGATGGTTTCCGGCGGCAGGCCCGGCTGGGTGAGCACACCGAAGCGGTTAAAATCCATCAGGCCGGAAATCATAATTTTGATAAAATCTGCCCCTGCCCTCCGCTGCTGAGTGACCAGGCGGGCATAGTCCTGTAGGGTATCAAATTGCGTGCCGATAAAGCTGCCATAGTGCCCCGCCATGCACAGGGGGGACAGGGGGGTTACCAGCCGAATTCCGTATTCCGGTGCCAGGGCCCGGGCTCTGGCACCCACTCCCCAGCGATCGCCTCCCTCCCGCAGGTAGGAAAAGCCCGCCGCCTGATAGCGGCGGAGGTTTTCCCGGAGAATGTGCTCCTCTGGCCCGGCCCGGTGGGCGGCAATGGCAGCCTTCCAATCCACTCCGTCCAGCACCATATGAATGTGACAGTCGCAGTACATAGCCTTCCCTCTATTCACCGAGCCGCCCCACCGGGGCGGCTCGTGTCGTCGATTAAATCAGCTCATCAAAGCGAAAATAGTGCAGGGTGTTGCAGTAGCTGATGTTCTCCACCATCCGGCCCAGGGCCTTCATGTCGTCGGGATACTCGCCGTCCTCCACCAGCTGGCCGAAGAGGTTGCACAGAATCCGGCGGAAATACTCGTGCCGGGTGTAGCTCAGGAAGGAGCGGGAGTCGGTGAGCATACCGTTGAAGGTGCCCATGGCCCCCAGGCTCATCAGGCTCACCATTTGGGCCTCCATGCCGGGCTTATGGTCGTTGAACCACCAGGCGGCGCCCTGCTGCACCTTGCCGGGGATGGAGGCATCGGTCTGGAAGGCACCGATCAGGGAGCCGATGGTGCCGTTGTCGGCGGGGTTCAGGGAGTACAGAATGGTCTTGGGCAGAGCCCCCTCGGCCTCCAGCTTGCTCAGCAGCCGGGCAAGACCGGCGGCGTTGGGCTGGTCGTTGATGCAGTCGTAGCCGGTGTCGGGGCCCAGCTTGGCGAACATCTTGGCGGAGTTGTCCCGCAGGCAGGCAAAGTGGAACTGGCTGACCCAGTTCAGGCGGCTGTATTCCTTGCCCACGGCAATGAGCATGGCGGTGTGATAGGCCAGCTGCTCGTTCCAGGTGATGGCGCTGCCGCTCTTGGCCCGGGCCAGAATGTCGTCCAGCTGGGCCTCACTGACCTCCACGCAGAAGCCGTAGTCCAGGGCGTGATCCGCCACCCGGCAGCGGTGGTGGTTGAAGTAGGCAATCCGGTTGGCTAGGGCCCGGCGCATGTCCGCAGCGGTGTTGATGGCAAAGCCCACCACCTTCTCCAGCTGGGCGACGTAGGCGGGAAAGGTGGGCTTGTCCGCCCGCATGGCCTTGTCCGGCCGGAAGGCGGGAAGCACCACGGCGGGGGCGGTGGGGTCGGCGGCCAGCTTTTCGTGCCAGCGCAGGTCGTCCACAGGGTCATCGGTGGTGCAAATCAGCTTCACGTTGGACTTGCGGATGATGCCCCGGACGGACATCTCCGGCTGGGCCAGGATGGCGTTGCACTTCTCGTAGATTTCCATGGCATTGTCGCCATTCAGAGGCTGGGTGATGCCGAAATATCGCTGTAGCTCCAGGTGAGTCCAGTGGTACAGGGGGTTGCCGATGAGGCTGGGCATACACTCGGCCCACTTCTGGAACTTCTCCGCCGGACTGGCATCCCCGGTGATGTATTTCTCGGCCACGCCGCAGGAGCGCATGGCCCGCCACTTGTAGTGGTCACCCCCCAGCCATACCTGGGTGATGGACTGATAGCGCCGGTCCTCGTAAATCTCCTGGGGGTTGATGTGGCAGTGGTAGTCAATAATGGGCATATGCTCGGCGTACTCATGATAGAGCTTCCGGGCGGTTTCCGTTTTCAGCAGAAAATCCGCATTCATAAAAGTGTTCATGGCTGTCCGCTCCTTTGGTTTTTCGTCTGCACTGTAATGATAGGACAGTTTTTTTCATTCGTCAACTCTTTTTTGAAAACCAAATCCGAAAGAGAAAAACCGGCAGACCCCTTGGCCTGCCGGTTCCGGAACGGATGTATTGTGGGTGTGCTGCCTCAGCCGGGATGGCGGCAGCCGATTTTCTGCCCCAGCCGAACCACGGTCTCGGCCTCCTGGGCGGTGTTACGCAGAATGTCCTCGTCCAGGATAGCGGCATCCCTTTGCAGCAGGACGATGACGGTGGAGCCCCCGAATTCAAACCGGCCCTTTTCCTCCCCCCGGGAGACCTGACGGGAGCCAGGGGCATTGACAATTCTTCCCACCATGGCAGCCCCCACCTCCATTTGCAGCAGGGTGCCGAAATCCTCGCTTTCCAGCAGGGTATACTCCCGGGTGTTCTCCCGATAGATGGGGTATCGGCTGGCAGCGGCGGGGTTGACGGTATGGAATACCCCGGGGATTCGGACGGACTCCCCGGCAAAGCCGGAATCGATGTAGGCGTAGCGGTGGTAGTCCCCCACGGTGAGGCGGAACAGCAGCAGGGTTCCACCTAAAAAAGTTTCGGCCAACCGGGAATCCCGCAGCAGACCTGCCAGGGTGTATTCCGTACCCTTCACCCAGAACCGGGAGTCGGGACGGATGGGGCAGACGGTGAGCTTGCTGTCGCAGGGGGCAATGAGATGGCCGGGCTCCCGGTCGATGGGCCTGCGCCCGGGCTTTAGCTGACGGGTAAAGAAATCGTTGAAGCTGCGGTAGGGCCGCTGCTCAAAATCCTCCATGCTCAGGTGGTTTTTTCGGATAAAGGGCTTTACCGCCAGGGCAGAAATTCTCCGGTCCAGCAGCCAGCCTGCCGCCCGGCTGACCCGGGGGCGGATCAGCCCCTTTACAATCAGGCGGCCCAGGGAGGTGCCGTAGAGCCATTCCAGCATCCGGTCCTGCTCCTGGTCTCCGGGAACGATGTTCCCCTCTCTGTCCTTCCAAATCATCCGGGGCACCGCAGCAGCAGAATCAGCAGGGGAGCCAGCACCGCTGCACCCATGGCAATGAATTTCCACAGCACAGGCTTCTTCACCTTGAAATCCAGGATGTACAGGAAGCCGAACAGCGCCAGCGCCAGCCGCAGCACCCACAGCTTGTAGCTGCCGGGCACCAGCAGATAGGCCAGATACACCGCCGGGGCCGCAATGTCCAGGCACACCACCGGCAGACCGTGGTAGTCCCCCTTGGTGCCCAGCTCGGCCTGAACGGCCATGACATTGAAATATCCCAGACGGATGACACAGCACAGGCAGTAGGCCCCCAGCAGGGTCATGTCGAAAACGCCCTTCATGCCCAGCATATAGAACAGCGCCGCCGGGCACACGCCGAAGGAAATCAGGTCGCACAGGGAGTCAATCTGAATGCCGAAAAGCATTTCGTTCTTTGTCCGGTTCTTCTTTTTCCGGGCCACAATGCCGTCCAGGGTGTCGCATACCAGGGCCACCGCCATGCACAAAATGGCGTTGACGTACATCCCATGTACGGACATGGCCACCCCCAGCAGCCCCGCCAGGGCCCCCAGATAGGTGAGAATCACAGTGTAATCGTAAAATCCAATCATTCGTCCAGCCTCTCTCTGTTTTTGCAGATAATCATGCACTTTAATTTATGAACCAAATTTTAACACACAGCCGGGGCAAATGCAAGAATATTAAGCAAATGTTAAGGCGGAGAACTGCAAATATTAAGAAGCAGCGCAATGCGGCAGCGAAGCGTTCTTTCTCCAAAGCGACATGGAAAATCTCCTGCACCAACGGTTTCTACTAAGACAGCGTTACCGGGCGGGTCAGGGCACCACCGTATTGGTACCATCCCCAAGCGTAATTGAACAGGGCACGACAGCCGGAAAGCGTGTCATGCCCTGTTGAGAAAGCTGCTTAGAAGCGGAAGGCTACCTTAAAGTCGCCGTACTTGCCGCTGGCATAGTCGAAGGCCGTCTCCCAGTCCTCCAGGGGGAAGATGTGGGAAACCACACCCTGGGTTTTCAGATTGCCCTTCTGGATATTCTCAATGACGAAGGGATAGGCATAGGGGCTCAGGTGTGCGCCCAAAACATCCAGCTCCTTCCGGTCGCCGATGATGGAGAAGTCCATGGTGGTGGGAGCGCCGAAGACGGAGAACTCCACAAACCGCCCCAGCTTGCGAATCATGTCCATGCCCTGAATAACAGAGGAGGGATGGCCCGTGGCCTCAATG
>UROL01000147.1 GCA_900549495.1 uncultured Eubacteriales bacterium
GGCTATTCGTCGGCAGCGTCAGATGTGTATAAGAGACAGAACTGGCACCCATATACGATGAGCTGACAAACCTGTGCAGCCATTTTCATGCCGTGCTGGACTATCCCGATGAAGATATCGCAGATTTTGGACTTCAAAATTATGCCTCCACCCTACGCAGTGCCGCAAAGGAGCTGTATGCCCTGCTAAAATCCTATGGCCAAGGGCAGATTTTGCGCCAGGGGGTGGCCGCCGCCATTGTGGGGCGGCCCAATGTGGGAAAATCCAGCCTTCTCAATGCCTTGGCCGGATTTGACCGGGCCATTGTCACCGACATTCCCGGCACCACCCGGGACACTGTAGAGGAATCCGTCATGGTGGGCTCCACCCGCCTGCGGCTGATTGATACCGCAGGCATTCGGGAGACCAGCGATACCGTAGAGGCGCTGGGGGTTCAGCGCTCCAAAAAAGCGCTGGAAGAGGCGGATTTGGCTATTTTCATCTGCGACGGCTCCCAGCCCCTGACCCAGGAGGACCAGCAAATCATCGAACTGTGTATGGACATTCCCAACTCCATTGCGCTGATTAACAAATCCGATTTGGGAAGCATTGTGCAGCCGGGGGATTTGCCGTTTGTCACGGTGCTTCCGGTTTCCATCCGGGAAAATATTGGCCTTGAGCGGCTTCCAGACATTCTGGATGACCTATTTGCCGGGGAACTGCCCTGTGATGGCTCCATTCTCACCAATGCCAGGCAATATGATGCCTGCCGCCGGGCCTATGAGGCCATGCTGGAAAGTCTTAGGGGCTTGCAGCTGAACTTGACCCCGGATGCGGTGCTGACGGATGTGGAGGCTGCCATGGAAGCCATGGGCGAGGTCACCGGTGCAACGGTACGGGAAGATATCACTGCCAGAATCTTCGAACGGTTCTGCGTTGGAAAGTAAGGAAGAGAGCATGATTTATTTGGACAATTCCGCCACCACCAAGCCCTGTCCCCAGGCGGTGGAGGCTATGACAAAAGCAATGACCGAAAATTGGGGAAATCCCAGTGCGCTGTATGCCTTCGGAATCGATATGGCCCGGGAGCTGCGTTGTGCACGGCATCAGCTGGCCGCTGCCATGGGCGCAGAGCCGGAGCGGGTGTTCTTCACCTCCGGCGGCACCGAGGCGGACAACTGGGCGGTAATGGGAACCGTAAAACGAATGGGCAAGCGGGGAAAGCACATTGTCACCACCGCCATGGAGCATCACGCCATTCTGAACTGTATGCAGGAGCTCCAGGCCCAGGGCTTTGAGGTTACCTATCTAAAGCCGGACCAAATGGGACGCATCTCTGCCGAGGACTTAAAGGCCGCTCTGCGAAAGGACACCATCCTTGTATCCATTATGATGGTAAACAATGAGGTAGGCTCCGTGATGCCCATTGCCCAGATGGCAAAGCTCACCCATAGGCTCTGCCCGGATGCCATCTTCCACACGGATGCAGTGCAGGGATTCCTAAAGATTCCCTTCCAGGCAAAAACCCTGGGGGCGGATTTGATTAGCGTATCCTCCCACAAGATTCATGGGCCCAAGGGGGCTGGCGCATTGTACATCTCCCCCAGGCTGAAATCCTTCCCTCCCCTGCTGCTGGGGGGCGGACAGGAAGGGGGCTATCGCAGCGGCACCGAAGCCACCCCCGCCATCTTCTCCTTTGCCGCAGCAGCGGAAGCCGGTGCCGCAACCTTCCGGGAGGACCGGGAAAGGGAGACCGCACTTCTTGCAGGGCTTGCACAGACTTTGTCCACCATGCCCGGGGTGGTAATCAACGGGGCCCACGAAGCACCCCACATTCTCTCTGTTTCCGTCCCAGGAGTTCCAACCCAGAACACCATCAATATTTTGCAGGATCACGGCATCTGCGTCTCCGCCGGAAGTGCCTGCGCCAAGGGACACCGCAGCCATGTACTCACCGCTATGGGTATTCCTCCGGAAATCATCGACGGTACCTTCCGGATAAGCCTGAGCAGGCTGAACACCAAGGAAGAGCTGGACAAGCTGGTGCAAGCCATTCGGCTGGACATTCTCCCCCGGGTCAAGGCAGAGAGGGGTGGCATCCATGAATAAGGAAGCCCTTCGGGCCATCAAATTCACGCTGTTTTCCATCAGTGCCGGTGTAATTCAGATTGTATCCTTTACGCTGCTGAATGAGCTTTCACCCTTGTCAGAGCATATCAGCTATCTGATTGCCCTGGTGCTGTCGGTGCTATGGAATTTTACCTTTAACCGGCGCTATACCTTCCAGTCCGCCGGAAATGTTCCCAAGGCCATGGCACTGGTGGCCCTATTCTACTGCGTATTCACCCCTCTATCCACCTGGCTGGAAAAAACGCTGGTAGGAGTGGGATGGAATGCATATATCGTGACGGTAATGAACATGCTCATCAATTTTGTGACGGAATATCTGTATGATAAATTTGTTGTGTTTCGCAGGGATACGGATACCAACGATGTTGCGCGGAAAAATCAGAAGGGAAATGATATATGACAGATTTAACGGTAAAATACAACGAATTGACTGCGGAGCAATTTATTGAATTGTGGGAAACGGTATGGGGCGACGGGCCCTCTCTTGTGCAGACACAGCTGGCAATGCAGCATACCCTGTTCCGGGTTTCTATATGGGATGCAGACCGGATTGTAGCTATGGCAAGAATGCTTGGTGATATGGGACTGAATTACTATATCAAGGACGTGGTAGTTCGGCCCGAATACCAGGGAAAAGGGATTGGTCGGATGCTGATAAATGAGCTGATAAAATTCGTAAATGATAACGGTGTCAGGGGAACCGATATTTTTGTGGAGCTGTGTGCAGTTCCCGACAAGGTGCCGTTTTACGAAAAATTCGGCTTTGAAGCAAATGAGGCGCAAAGATTAAAGATTTTCCACCATGTGGAATAACAAGAAATCCAGAATTTCCGGATTTTTTGAACAGAAAGTGGCCTAATGGTCTGTAAATATAGGAAAAGGGCAGCCTCTGCGTGAGAGGCTGCCCCAAATTCTTATTGTGCTTTTTATACAATGCCCTGGGCGTTCATGGCGTCGGCAACCTTCAGGAAGCCGGCAATATTGGCACCGGCCACATAGTTGCCCTCCATGCCATAGGCCTTGGAGGCATCGTCGATGTTGTGGAAGATATTTACCATAATATCCTTCAGCTTGGCATCCACCTCATCAAAGCTCCAGCTCAGGCGCTGAGAATTCTGGGTCATCTCCAAAGCGGAGGTGGCCACGCCGCCGGCGTTGGATGCCTTGCCGGGGCAGAACAGGATGCCGCTGTCCTGGAAATACTTGGTGGCATCCAGGGTGGTGGGCATATTGGCCCCCTCTGCCACGGCGAAGCAGCCGTTGGCCACCAGAGTCTTGGCGTCTTCCAGATTCAGCTCATTCTGGGTAGCGCAAGGCAGGGCCACATCGCACTTGGTAGTCCAAACGCCCTTGCCCTCATGGTAGATGGAGTTGGGACGAGCCTTGGCATACTCGGTCAGGCGGGCACGCTTGACCTGCTTCACTTCAATCAGGGTTGCCACGTCAATGCCGTCGGGGTCATACACCCAACCGGTGGAATCGCTGCAAGTCACCGGCTTTGCCCCCAGCTGCCATGCCTTTTCAATGGCATAGGTGGCCACATTGCCAGCGCCGGACACCACCACGGTCTTCCCCTTCAGGTCGTGACCGTTGCAGCGAAGCATTTCATCGGTGAGATACAGCAGGCCATAGCCGGTGGCCTGGGTACGGGCCAGAGAGCCGCCGTAGCTCAGGCCCTTGCCGGTGAGCACACCCTCGTACAAGTCCCGGATGCGCTTATACTGACCGTACAGATAGCCAATCTCTCTGCCGCCCACGCCGATGTCACCGGCGGGCACGTCGGTGTCTGCGCCGATATACTTATACAGCTCCGTCATGAAGCTCTGGCAGAAGGCCATAATCTCCCGGTCGGACTTGCCCTTGGGGTCGAAGTCGGCACCGCCCTTGCCGCCGCCGATGGGCAGACCGGTGAGGGAATTCTTAAAGGTCTGCTCGAAGCCCAGGAACTTGAGAATGCTCAGGTTCACGCTGGGGTGGAACCGCAAGCCGCCCTTGTAGGGGCCGATGGCACTGTTGAACTGGACACGGTAACCGTTGTTTACCTGCACCTGCCCCTGGTCATCCATCCAGGGCACCCGGAACATAATCACCCGCTCAGGGGTGGTCAGCCGCTCCAAGAGAGCGTTTTTGCGAAAAGTCGTCTCGTTCTTCTCAATCACAACGGCCAGGGATTCCAGCACCTCGGTAACGGCCTGGATAAATTCCGGCTGGTGGGGATTCTGCTTTTTCACACGCTCCAATACTTCGTTCACATAGCTCATGGTTGCAAGCACTCCTTTATATTCTTAATTGGGATATCCACTTCAAATGCGCCGGTGGAACACAAACGTTCCCCCAGTACGTATCAACGCTGCTCATTGTAGCAGAATATCCCCACAAATGCAATCACTATTTGCAAGTTTTTTTCTGCAACTTGCAAAATAGGCAAAAATATCAGAAGAGGTAACAGGAAAAGCTATTTTATTTGTAACACATCACATAGGAAAATTCAAATCCAAGGTAAAATCCTTTGAAAGAAAGCAGAGGCGGCGAACCGTCTCTGCTTTTGGATAGATGCATTTGTTTAATAGGCCACGCCCCAGTAGACCATCTTGCTGGCAGGCTTGCCGCAGCAGGCGCACACGTCGCCCAGATGCTCCTGCTGGAAGGGGATGCAGCGGGAGGACATTCCAGCCACTTCCTTCATCTTCAGCTCGCAAGCCAGGTCACCGCACCACATGGTCTTGACAAAGCCGCCGTTGCGCTCCTGCAGCTCCTTGGCTTCTTCCAGGCTGTGGGCTTCATAGATATGCTCGTCCAGATTCTTCTTAGCGCTTTCGTACATTCCCTGATGCACCAGCTCCAGCTGCTCCTTGGCGGCTGCTTCCAGCTGCTCCAGCTGCACCACGGTCTTTTCGCCATCGTTCCGGCGCACCAGCACACACTGGTTGTTTTCCAGGTCACGGGGGCCGCACTCCACCCGCAGAGGCACGCCCTTCATCTCGTACTCGGCGCACTTCCAGCCCATGGAGTTGTCGGAATCGTCCACCTTCACCCGGAATCCGGC
>UROL01000148.1 GCA_900549495.1 uncultured Eubacteriales bacterium
CGAGATCAGCCTCGGTCTCGTGGGCTCGGAGATGTGTATAAGAGACAGGCCCTCAATATACTCCTCCACAATTTTTTCCAGCCAATCATAATACTGCTGGTGGTAGGTCTGGGAGGCCATCAGAGTATCGAAGAAATCCGTTCCGGAAAATGCATCGTCAATGGCGCTGTTCACCACCTGGGTGGCATCTTCGCTTCTGCCCATGCCCCCGAAGGAGAGATTATAATCCCAGGGAATCAGATTCAGCATTCCTTTGGATTCATACAGGTAATAGTTGTGGGCCATATTGCCGGAGAGGCTATCCTGGTTGACAGCGAAAATGTGCACCGCCATATAGCGCAGCAGATTGTCAATATCCATGCTGCTCTCCAAATCCGTAGCCCCAAAGATGTTTTTCAGGGCGGTCACCACCCTTTTGTGGTCAGAATCGGTGGTTTTGGTCACCTCCCCCTCCCAGATGGTGGTGTAGCTGTCCAGGCTGTCGTCGGAGTAGTTCAAATCCGCACCGCCGCTGCCGGAGCTGGGGCCCATGTTTTCGTTTTCCGGCTTATACAAGCTGCCGTTCTGGGTGCCATAATTGCGCAGCAGGAAGCTGTCCCCCACCCCCTCCAGGGCCAGGTACACACCCCAATATTCTCCGTTGACAGAGATTTTTGCATACTGATATAAGGAGGCATCCGCCCCTACAAAGGCGAACAGGTCGTAAATCAACGCCTCCTTCATGTTGGTGGCATCGGCATAATTGTTATTGAGAATCAGCTCGTCCAGGCCGAAGCAGGTCTGCCCCTTTACATATTGGTCGAATTTCAGCTTAAAGCTGTAGCGGTCGGAGTCCGGGTCGCTGACGACGGCGGAAAGGCTGGTATTCCCCTTGGGGCGGATGCCCACCTGGTAGAAGGTCTTGCCCCCGATTTCCACGTCGCAGGGATAGTATTCCTCCTCTATGGCGTTTTGCAGCATATCCGTCCACTGGGACTCCTCCATAAGGATATTCACCCCCAGCACCTGGTCGGCGCCAAAGAGCCGGGATGCGTATTCCATGGTGACGCCCCCGCTCTGGGCTGCTGCCATTTCGCCTGAAAAGCCCACCGCACAGATGCACAGGGCCACCGCCGCTGCCATCAGCCCGGCAATGGCACGGGTAATCTTCTTGGATGCAGCCATAGGCCCGCCCTCAGGAGAGATATTCCCCGCTATAGCTGACCAGGGTTGCATGGCTAATGCCGGTCAGGCGGGAAATCTGGTTGACAAAATCGGTGGCGTTCTCCCGGGTACGCAGCTCCGTAGTGAGCTCAATGCCGGTGTCATTTACCGTCTTAGCCTTCACCACGGTGTGCCGGGTGCTCTTTTGCAGCAGCTCCATAGCCGCCGTCTCCGCCGCCTGGTCCTGGCAGTGCATCACCAGGATATAGGGGCTGCTCTGCACCTTCCGGTTGGCAAACAGCAGCAGAATCACCCCAATGATGGCAGAGCCAATCACCGCCAGGGGAATCAGCCCGGCCCCCACCACAATGCCCACAGCCAGGGACCAAAAGAGAAATACAATCTCCACCGGCTCTTTGATGGCGGTGCGGAACCGGACAATGGACAGTGCGCCCACCATGCCCAGGGACAGCACCACATTGGAGGTAACAGCCATAATCACCAGGGTGGTTACCAGGGACAGGCCCACCAAGGTCAGGGCAAAGCTGGCGGAATACATCACTCCGGTCAAGGTCTTCTGATAGATAAGAAAAATGAACAGGCCAATCAGCAGAGATACCCCCAGACCGATTATCGTATCCAAAACAGAGAAGGTGGACACGCTTTCCAGAAAGCTGGATTTGAAAATGTCGTTAAAGCTCATAACAATACTCCTTTTCTTTTTATCCGAAACGGCGGCACACGCCGTATTTTGAGAATGCACTCTGGCGCATCCCATCCAGCTGCAGCAGCCAGGACAGGTGCTCCGGCAGGAAGGCATCGTACTTCACCTCCAGGATGCGCTGCCCCGGCTCCTGGGTTGCCTCGATATCCGGAATTTCTCCCCGGGGCTTCAGGGGGTGAAACAGGCTGGTGCGGATGCAGGAATCAAAGGTCACCCGGACATTCCCGGCGGAATAGACATAGGGCTCTCTGATATAGGAAACCAGCACCCTGGGCCGAAGCTGCTGGGAAACCATTTTGCAGTACAGCTCCCGCACCAGCATCTGGGGGTGGGAGAGCATCCAATCCCCCGGCGAGGTCAGAATGTCCTGAAATTCCTCCTGGGTAATGGGGGCATCCAGCTTCATGCACAGGTCGTTGTGCTTGATTTTCTTCTCCAATGTGACAAAGGAGAGGTCGCCGTTATAGTAGCGGATGCGGAACTTCTCCCGCTGCTGTATGCCGTCGATTTTCTCCCGCAGGGCCTTATCCCGGTAGTTGTCGAAATAGACGCTTTGGATGGAATACACCCCCTCCGCCCCGGCGTGGGGGTCCGGCTGCATCACAGGCCGAAGCCGCTGGCGCAGGGCCAGATAGTCTCCCTGGCTGATGGGGTATTTTTTCTCATGCCGGTAGTTGCCGTCCAGTTTCATTTTCTTACTCCTTTCCCAACTATAAACACCATCTTGCAGATGGATTGCTTTTTGTCTGCCGCTTTCCGGTCAGCACCGCGGCGGACAGGAGCCGCAGAGCCTGCCCCCGGGAATCCCTCCCGGTGCCTGCCCATGGCAGCAGTATAGGGGCCGTTCCTGAAAAGAACCTGAAAAGGAAAATGGAAAATTTTTGAACAGTCTTTTTTTCCGGCATCCATTTTGCTATAATGAGGATTGCTATATTTCAGGCACATTTCAGCTTGCAATGCCACAATGGCCGGAAAGGAGGGAGCGCTATGCGAATTCTCATTGCAGAGGACGAGCTGACCATCGCCCGGGCGCTGAAGGTCATGCTGGAAAAGAACAAATATGCGGTAGACATGGTACACAATGGATTGGATGCTCTGGAGTACATTCTGGCCGTCCGCTATGATGCCCTGGTGCTGGACATTATGATGCCGGGGATGGACGGAATCCAGGTGCTCCGGGCCGCCAGAGGCCGGGGCATTGCCACACCGGCGCTGTTTCTCACTGCGAAGGCGGAAATTGACGACCGGGTAGCTGGACTGGACGCCGGGGCAGACGACTATCTGCCAAAGCCCTTCGCCACCCCGGAATTTCTGGCCCGGGTTCGGGCCCTGGTACGCAGGAGCGACAGCTACGCCGCTTCCATCCTGCGGCTGGGCAACCTGATGCTGGACTGCGGCCAATACACCCTGGCCTCCCCCATGGGGACGCTGCGGCTGAACAACAAAGAGTACCAGCTGATGGAGCTGTTCATGCGCCACCCCAGGCAGGTCTTCTCCTGCGAGCATCTAATGGAGAAAATCTGGGGGCTGGATGCCGAGGCGGAAATTGACGTGGTATGGACCTACATCGGCTTTCTGCGAAAAAAGCTGAAGCAGCTGGAGGCCACTGCGGAGCTGAGAACCATCCGGGGAGCCGGATATGCGCTGGAGGAAACCGAATGCTGAAAAAATTGCGCTGGCGCTTCATCCTTGCCGCCATGGCCGCCTTTGTCACCGTGGTGGCCACTCTGCTGTGCCTGGTAAACCTGTGGAATTACCAGCTGGTCACCCGGCAGCAGGACAACACCCTGGAACGGCTGGCGAAAATCGACTATGGCAGCACCCCCGGCTCCGGCCGCCCGCCCTTTGACCATATGGAGCGATTCTCCCCGGAGGTGCCGTATATGCTGCGGTTCTTCTCCGTCCACTTTGCCCCCGACGGAAGCATCCGGCAGACCCAGCAGCAGTATATCGCCTCCATCAACCGGAGCCAGGCAGAGGAATATGCTCAGACCGTGCTGGCCGGTGGGCGACCATCCGGCTACTATCAGGGCTACCGGTTCCTGGTGCAGACCAGTGAGGGGGACACGGCAGTTGTATTTCTGAATTCCGAGCGGGAGCTGCAATCCATGCAAAGTCTGCTTCTGCTGACCCTGGTGATTGCCCTAAGCTGCATTGTGGTGGTGTTTGTTCTGGTGGTGCTCTTCTCCCGCCGGGCCATTTTGCCCTATGTGCGGAATTTGGAAGCCCAGAAGCAGTTTATCACCAACGCCAGCCACGAGCTGAAAACCCCCCTCACCGCCATTGCCACCAGCGCCGATGTACTGGCCATGGAGTGCCCGGAGGACGAATGGGTTCAGAGCATCCAGACCCAGTCGGCAAAGCTCTCTAAGCTCATCACGAATTTGGTAACCCTGTCCCGGCTGAACGAGGAAAATCCCTTCCCGGTTCGGGCGGAATTTCCCCTCAGCGAGGCTCTGTGGGAGACGGCGGAGCCCTTCGCCTCCCTGGTCAGAGCCCAGGGGAAGGAATACAGTCTGGAAATCCAGGACGGCCTGACCCTGTGGGGGGACCGGATGGCCATCCAGCAGATGGTGTCCATTCTCCTGGACAACGCCATGAAATACACGCCCCAGGGGGGAAGTATCCGGCTAAAGGCCGGGCGCAGCGGCAAGAGGGCAACCATTGCCGTCAGCAACACCTGTAGCCAGGATGGGGCGCTGGACGTGACCCGGCTCTTCGACCGCTTCTACCGGGGGGATGTGTCCCACTCCGGCACCATGGGCGGCACCGGAATCGGCCTGTCCATTGCCAAGGCCACCGCAGAAGCCCACGGCGGAAGCATCCAGGCCTGGCAGGAGGATGGGGTTATCACATTCCTTGTGAAAATATAAGGCAGCCCATGCCAAAGGGCGGGCTGCCAAAGAATACAGGAAAGAGGGAATAGCAGTGTATTGTAATGAACTCCACTTGAAGGAATTTTATCCCAATTTGGGAGAAGCGGGCCGGGATCCCACCCTGACCGTCTATCTGCCGGACAACCTGGGGGAAATGGGTCGGCAAGACCAACTGCGGCCCTGCCTGCTGGTTTGCCCCGGCGGAGGCTATGAGATGTGCAGCCAGCGGGAGTCGGAGCCCATCGCCCTGAACTTTCTGCCCGAGGGCTACAACGTGTTTGTGCTCACCTATTCCGTGGCCCCCCACCTGTCTCTTATACACATCTCCGAGCCCACGAGACCGAGGCTGATCTCG
>UROL01000149.1 GCA_900549495.1 uncultured Eubacteriales bacterium
GGGTGGGACGATGCATCGGGCTGCATTGGAGCAGTTTATTTGGGAGAGCTACCGGGTGCGGCCGGACTGTCCCTGGGCCAGGTATCCGAATTATCAGGTGTTCCGCCACCCGGGCAGCCGGAAATGGTTTGCAGTGGTTATGGATGTGCCGAAATGCAAGCTGGGGCTGGCCGGGGAGGAGCGGATGGATGCGGTGAATCTGAAATGCAGTCCCCTGCTGATAGGCTCGCTGCTGACCCAGCCGGGCTTCTACCCTGCGTATCACATGGGCAAGGGCAGCTGGATTACCGTGGCCCTGGACGGCACGGTGCCCCAGGAGCAGCTGGCGGTACTGCTGGACATCAGCTATCAGGCCACCGGGTCGAAAGCGCCGAAGGCATAGGGCGGCCAAAGATATTTTTGCCAGGATTCCGGAAGAGGAATCCTGGTTTTTTTCGCCAGCTTTCCGGGGGGCCGGGAGGCTTCCTCTGCCTGGGAGAAGGAGCGTTTTTTCTGTTGACCTTGGGGGTTTTTCAGGATAGAATAGAGCCAGGACACAGCCAGGAAAGGATTGGTAATTATTATGCGTCAACTATGGAACAAGGCCGCGCAGTTTCTTATGAGCCGGGGGCGGAAAACCGGCCTGGAGCAGGAGCTGAACCGGGCGGATATTACAGGCAAGCTGGCGGTGCCGGAGATTGCGGCAGCAGCCCGGCAGATGGCCGCCGACGGCATTGTGGTGCTGAAAAACCAGGACGATACCCTGCCCATCGCCCCCCAGACCCGGGTGGCGGTATTCGGCCGGAGTGCGGTGGACTATTTCACCGTGGGCTACGGCAGCGGCGGCGACGTGATTTCCCCCTACCGGAAGAACCTGATGGAGGGTCTGGTGGAGCATGGGGTGAAGGTGGACGGCATTCTGGCCTCCCAGTACGAGACCTGGTGCAGCCGCCCCAGGAACGTCCCCGATGAGGGCTACTGGGCCCACTGGCCCATGAGCAACCCGGAGATGCCCCTGAAGGCCCAGCAGGTGGCCGCCGCTGCCCTGCGCTGCGACATGGCCCTGGTGGTCATCGGCCGGGCTGCCGGTGAGGCCCGGGAAAATGTGCTGAAGCCCGGCAGCTACTACCTGACCCAGAAGGAAAAGGCCATGCTGGATTTGGTGGCTGCCTATTTCCCCCGCATCTGCCTGGTCATGGACTGCGGCAACGTCATCGACATGGGCTGGGTGCAGGACTACGGCGACAAGCTCACCGCCATTGTCTACGCCTGGCAGGGGGGCATGGAAAGCGGCTCCGCCCTGGCGGACGTGCTCACCGGTGCGGTGAACCCCAGCGGCAAGCTCACCGACACCATTGCCCTAAGCTATGAGGACTATCCCTCCAGCCAGAGCTTTGGGGGCCAGGCCTTCAACGCCTATGTGGAGGACATCTATGTGGGCTACCGCTATTTTGAAACCTTCGCACCGGACAAGGTGCTCTATCCCTTTGGCTTCGGCCTGAGCTACACCCGGTTCGGCCTGGACAGCCAGGCCAGTGTCAGCGGCAACCAGGTAACGGTAAACACCACCGTGGAGAACCTGGGGAGCCGGGCCGGGCGTGAGGTGGTGCAGGTATACGTGGATCTGCCCTGCGGCAGCCTGGGCAACCCCAAGCGGGTGCTGGCCGGGTTCCGGAAAACCGGGCTGCTCCAGCCCGGGCAGCAGGAGACTGTGGAGGTCGCCTTTGACCTGGCAGACCTGGCCAGCTTCGACGACACCGGAGCCTCCGGCCACCGCAACGCCCTGGTGCTGGAGGCCGGAAGCTACTGCGTCCAGGCGGGCACCAGCATCCGGGAGGTCAAGCCTGTGGTGTGCGTCGTCAAGCAGGCCACCGAGGTGGTGCAGCAGCTCCACGAGTGCAACGCCGTCCGGCCTGAGCACGGCTTCTGCCGCATGGTAAACCGGAACGGCCAGCTGGACATGGAAATGGTGCCCACCGCCAGCCGGAATCTGCGTCAGGACATTCTGGACCATCTGCCCCAGACCCTGACCCCGGGTGAAGAGGTCTACACCTTCGCCGACCTGAAGGCGGGCCGCTGCACCCCGGAGCAGTTTGTTGCCCAGCTTACCGACCAGGAGCTGGACGATATCACCCACGGCTTCGGCCTGATGAACGACCCCAGCGGCCCTGCCGGAAACGCCGGAAGCCTGGGCGGCGAGTCGGAGGCATTGCAGGCCCGGGGCATCCCCAAGGTCATCACCACCGACGGCCCCTCCGGCATCCGCATCCGCAAGACCTGCTCCCTGCTGCCCTGCGGCACCTGCCTGGCCAGCACCTTCGACCCGGAGGGGGTGGAGACGCTGTATGCCCTGCTGGGCCGGGAGATGGTGCTCCAGGGTACCCAGATGCTTCTGGGCCCCGGCATGAACATCCACCGCAATCCCCTGTGCGGCCGGAACTTTGAATACTACTCCGAAGACCCCCTGGTCACCGGCAAGATTGCCGCCGCCATGGTTCGGGGCATCCAGAGCCAGGGTGTCTCCGCCTGTCCCAAGCACTACGCCTGCAACAATCAGGAGACCAACCGGAACGAATGCGACTCCCGGCTGTCCCAGCGGGCCCAGCGGGAAATCTATCTGAAGGGCTTCCAGATTGCCATCCGGGAGTCCGACCCCTGGTGCCTGATGACCAGCTATAACCTGGTCAACGGCGTGTGGAGCCACTACCACTATGAGCTGGCCACCGACATCCTCCGGGAGGAATGGGGCTATCAGGGCCTGACCATCACCGACTGGTGGATGCACCCCGGCGCTTCCCCCGAGTTCCCCCAGGTCACCAACGATGCCTACCGCATCCGGGCCCAGGTGGACGTGCTGATGCCCGGCGAAATCCAGGAGCGCACCCTGGTTGCCTCCCTGGCCAGCCCCGACGGCGTCACCCGGGGCGAGGCCCAGCGCTGCGCCCTGAATGTCATCCGTCTGATTCTGAAGCTGAAAGCATTCTAACGATAGGAGGTCACGGCTGTGACACAAGAGATTATTCAAAAGAACCACTTCACCCTGGTGCGCCAGCGGGCCATCGACGAAATGCAGGGAACCCTATGGGAAATGGAGCACCCCCAGAGCGGTGCCAGGCTGGCCTGGCTCCAGCGGCCAGACGAGAACATGACCTTCGCCATCGGCTTTCGCACCATCCCCACCGACTCCACCGGCGTATTCCACATTCTGGAGCACTCCGTGCTGGCGGGCAGTGACAAATACCCTGTGAAGGAGCCCTTTGTGGAGCTGCTGAAAAGCTCCCTGCAAACCTTCCTCAACGCCATGACCTACCCGGACAAAACCGTCTACCCCGTCAGCAGCCGGAACCGGCAGGATTTCCACAATCTGATGGACGTGTATATGGATGCGGTGCTGCATCCCACGGCGGTAAAATCCCCCAACGTCTTCCGGCAGGAGGGCTGGCGGCTGGAATTTGACGAGGCCGGGGAGCCCATGTTCCAGGGCGTGGTATACAACGAAATGAAGGGGGCCTTCTCCGACGTCTCCCGGGTGGTGGAGCGGGCCATGATGTGCGGCCTCTTCCCCGATACCTGCTACAGCGCAGAGTCCGGGGGAGACCCGGCCCACATCCCCCAGCTGAGCTATGAGCAATTCGTCTCCGAGCACCAGAAATACTACCACCCCTCCAACGCCCTGATTGTTCTGGACGGCGATGTGGATTTGCAGGACTGCCTGAGCCTGCTGGATGGGGTGCTGTGCCGCTACCAGCGGCAGGAGATGGTCTTCCCCATTCCCTTCCAGCAGCCCCTGCCCTACCGGGAGGAACGGATTGGCTACGAGGTTGCCCCCGGAGAAAACAGTGACAATAAAGTGATTGTCTCCTTTGGCAAGTTGCTGTGCCGGTTCGACGACCCGGTGGCGCTCCACGCCGCCGCCCTGCTGGCGGACTATCTGGCCGGGGATGCCGAGGCTCCCCTGAAGCGGGCGGTGCTGGATGCCGGGCTGGGAGAGGATATGGACGTATCCCTCAGCGATGGGATGCAGCAGGCCTGGTTTGGCTGGCAGGTATGGAACACCCGGGAGGAAGCCATCCCGGAAATCAAACAAACCCTCCGCACCGCTCTGGAGGATATCCTCCACACCGGCCTGGACGGTGACCGGCTGGAGGGCTGCTACAATGCCCTGGCCTTCCGGCTGCTGGACCGGGACGGCGACGACTACCCCCGGGGGCTGGCAGAGGCCTCCAACATGCTGGAGGCCTGGCTCTACGGCGGCGACCCGGCCCAGAACCTCCACTACCGCCGGATTCTGGCAGAATTGAAGGAAAAGCTCCATTTCGGCTACCTGGAGGCGCTGCTGCGCCGTCTGCTGCTGGACGAGAGCGACGGCTTCCTGGCCGTGCTGCTGCCTGACCCCCAGCTGGGGCAGCGCCGGGCCGAGGAGGAAACACGCCGGGCCCGGGCCTACTGGGAAAGCCTGAGCCAAGGCCAGCAGGCTGCCCTGAAAGAGGAGCTGGATATGCTCCACACCTGGCAGCAGACCCCGGACAGCCCCCAGGCTCTGGCCACCATTCCCATGCTCACCCTGGCGGACATTCAGGGCGACCCCAAGCCCCTGCCCTGCACCCAGACGGAGCTGGGCAGCCGCCCCATGCTGCTCCACAGCCTGGGGGGCGACCTGTGCTATATGAACCTGCTGTTTGATGCCTCCGACCTTCCGGCGGAGGATATGAGCCTGCTCCACCTGACCACCCGTCTGCTGGGCTCCCTGGCCACTGCACAGCACACGGCAGGAGCCCTGCAAAACGCCATCCGGCGGAGCATTGGCTCCCTGTCCTGTCAGGCGGAGGCCTACCACTGCACCGCCCAGCGCCATCGGCTGGTGGTATCCCTGCGGGGGGTGTGTCTGCCCCAGTGCCGGGACCAGGCCGCCGGGCTGATAGCGGAGATTCTCACCGCCACCCAATTCACCGATACCGATGCCGTGGCCAAGATGCTGCGGCAGATGAAAACCGCCAATACCCAGCGGCTCCTGTCCATGGGCAACCGGTTCGCCGCCTCCCGGGTCTTCGCCCGGCAGACCAGCGCCGGTATGGCCAAGGAGCTGCTCACCGGCTGC
>UROL01000150.1 GCA_900549495.1 uncultured Eubacteriales bacterium
GGACAGACCGCCCACGGACGAAGAGGCGAACGCGCCGCCCTTTTTCACCGCATCGTTCAGCAATGCCAGGGCAGCAGTGGTTCCGTGGGTACCGCAAACCTCCAAGCCCATCTCTTCCAGAATCCGGGCCACACTGTCCCCTACTGCCGGAGTTGGAGCCAGGCTGAGGTCCACAATTCCAAAGGGGACACCCAGACGGCGGGAAGCCTCAACACCCACCAACTGCCCCATCCGGGTAACCTGGAATGCAGTCTTCTTGATAGTTTCAGCAACAACATCGAAGGGCTGCCCCTTCACCTGCTGCAATGCATGGTGCACCACGCCGGGGCCGGATACACCCACGTTCAGCACGCACTCCGGTTCTCCCACGCCGTGGAATGCACCGGCCATGAAGGGATTGTCCTCCACCGCATTGGCAAAAACCACCAATTTCGCACAGCCCATGCAGCCGTCGTCAGCGGTCAACTCGGCGGTCTTCTTGATAATACGCCCCATTTCGGCCACAGCATCCATGTTGATGCCCGCCTTGGTAGAGCCGATATTTACGCTGGCGCAGACCCGCTCGGTGGCGGCCATAGCCTCGGGTATGGAGTGAATCAGCTTCCAGTCACCGGTAGTTGCGCCCTTCTGCACCAGGGCAGAAAAGCCGCCAATGAAGTTAACGCCGCAGGTTTTGGCAGCCGCATCCAGGGTCTTGGCAATTTCTACGTAGGAGTCCGCATTGCAGGAGCCGGCAACCAATGCAATTGGAGTAACGGAAATACGCTTATTGACAATGGGAATACCAAATTCCCCTTCAATCTCCTCGCCTACCTGCACCAGATTTTTGGCAAGACGAGTAATTTTGCTGTAGATTTTATCGCAGCAGACGTGAATATCCGGGTCGCAGCAGTCCAGAAGACTGATGCCCATGGTGATGGTGCGAATATCCAGGTGCTGCTTTTCAATCATTGCCTGGGTTTCCAGAATATCATTTTGATTCAGCATGGCAAGTCCTCAAACCCGGTGCATAGCCAGGAAAATATCTTCCCGCTGAACATGGATGGACAGCCCCATCTCCTGGCCGGTGGCTTCCATCTGCCGGGACAGCTCTGCCACAGGGATGCTGCACTGGGAAATATCCGTGGCCATCATCATGGTAAAATAGCCCTGCATCACCGTCTGGCTGATGTCCAGCACATTTACATTGTATTCCGCCAGCTTGGTGCAGACGGAAGCGATGATGCCCACTCGGTCTTTGCCAACAACAGTAACGATAGCTTTCATTTGGTACTCTCCTTATACTTCGTAATCAGCGGCCACACGAGTATCCAGCAGGTGGAAGAAATGGCTCTTTGCCTCCTGATGCAGAGGATGCACCGCATAGGCGTCCAGAGCGGCCCTGCTCTCGAATTCAGAGTAAAGGGCATAGTCCATCCCGCTATAGGCCTGGCGGATTTCCAGATGCAGCAGGCCCGGGATTTTTCCCACCAGAGGCTCCAGGACAGAAGCAATCATTTGAATGGTTGGCTTCTTTTCAACGCCTTCTTTCAGATTGTACAACACGATATGCTTGACCATAATGCTACCCGCTTTCTATAATAATAGTTTGGAAATTCAAGTCGAAAAATACCGGGGCAGCGAAACTGCCCCGGTATTTTAGGAACATCAATTACTCAGCATCCTCGGGGTTCTGCTCCAGCAGAGCACGGATGGACAGAGAAATGCGCTTGTTCTCGGCGATATCGGTAATCTTGACCTGGACAACCTGTCCCTCGGACAGAACATCTTCGGGCTTGCCGATACGGCGGTCAGAAATCTGGGAGATGTGAATCAGGCCATCCACACCGGGCAGGATCTCGGCAAAGGCGCCAAAGGTCATCAGCTTGACAATCTTGGCCTCCACCACGTCGCCCACGCTGTACTTGGTCATGAACTGGTTCCAGGGATTCATCTCGTCGGTCTTGTAGCCCAGAGAAATCTTGTGCTTCTCGGGGTCAAAGGAGATGACGTAAACGTCGATTTCGTCACCAACCTTCACAACGTCTGCGGGAGTCTTGATGCGGTTCCAGCTCAGCTCGGAAACGTGAACCATTCCGTCCACACCGCCGATGTCCACGAATGCACCATAGGAAGTCAGGGACTTCACGGTGCCGTGATACTTCTTGCCCACCTCGATCTCGCTCCAAATCTTCTCCTGAGCGGCCTTACGCTGCTCGGAGGTGACGGCACGGATAGAGCCGATGGCACGGCGACGAGCGCGGTTAACCTCGGTAATCTTCAGCTGCACGGGCTTGCCAACCATGGAAGCCATATCGCCGCCCTTGGCAATGCCAGACTGGGAAGCGGGGATAAACACCCGAACGCCCTTCACATTGGCAACCAGACCGCCCTTGTTCTCTTCGGTGATAACGGCATCGATGGTGGTCTTGTCTTCCACGTACTTTGCCATGTCGTCCCAAACCTTCAGGCCGTCCAGCTTCTTCTTGGACAGCTGCACGGTGCCCTCCTGGTCGTTGACACGAACCACAAAGACCTCGATCTCGTCGCCCACCTTCAGCACATCTTCCGGCTTGACAGAAGAATCCGTGCTGACTTCGTCATAAGGAATGTAGCCGGCATGCTTGGTGCCCAGATCGACCTGAACCTCGGTATTGCCGATGCCAGTAACGGTTCCGATAACCTTATCTCCTGTATTTAAAGTTTTGATGGACTGCTCGAGAAGTTCGGCGAAGTTCTCCTCCTGTACAGCCTCAGCATTGGTAATTTCACTCATAGTCTTGTTGACCTCCTTTATAATCCACGCCGGTGTCGACGCACCAGCAGTGATTCCAACATCAGACACACCACGAAAATCCTCTGGCTTTAGATCGGATGCATTGTCCACCAGCAGAACCTTATCGCAGTGTTCCCGGCAAATCATCGCAAGACGGCCTGTGTTGGAACTTTCGAGATCTCCTACAACGACCATTGCTTCACATCTTTGACTGAGTTCGGATGCTTCCCTTTGCCTATACTCTGTTGCTTTACATATTGTATCAAATGTTTGCAAGTAAGTAAACTGTTTTTTTGCAAAATTGACGCATTTTTTCCACAAAATTTCTGTGGACGTGGTCTGTGAAACCATACAAACTGGCAAATCGCCGGAGATTGCCGCATCTTCGACCCATTTTTTCAGCGATTCGACATCTGCAAAAACCTTGCACTCCCTGCACCAGCCTGCAATTCCCTCTACCTCCGGATGGGTCGGTGTGCCGATAATAATTGGGAGCTTTCCCTCTTGCTCCGCTTGAGATACCAGCTTGTGAATCCGCTTGACAAAGGGGCAGGTTGCATCCACAATGGTTGCACCTTGGGCTTCCAGCCGCTGGTATACCTCCCGGCTGACGCCGTGGGAGCGGATGATTACCGTGTCCCCCGGCTTTGCCTCCTCGGGCCGCTGTATCACCCGGACACCCATTGTCTGAAAGCGTTGAACCACATGGCGGTTGTGGATAATTGGGCCCAAAGTCAGGGTGCGCTCCCCCCGGCTTGCCGCAGATTCCACCAATTCAACGGCCCGGCTGACACCGAAGCAGAAGCCAGCGCTTTTTGCTACGGTTATGCTCATAAACTGACCTTCTCGCTGACAATGGTTTTGATTTTTTCCACTACCTGCTCAATGCTCATATCCGAGGTATCCACCTTGATGCTGTCCCTGGCCATTTTCAGGGGGGCAATCTCCCGGTGGGTATCCTGGTAGTCCCGCTGCTGAATTTCCTTCAGCACCTTTTCATAATTGGCATGCTGCCCTTTTTCTGCCAGCTGCTCGCAGCGGCGCTTGGCACGGATTTCCGCCGAAGCGGTGAGGAAGATTTTCACAGTGGCCTTGGGCAAAACCACGGTACCAATGTCCCGGCCATCCATAATCACATTGTGCTTTTCTGCAATCTCCCGCTGCATATCCAGAAGCATATCCCGGACACAGGCGTGAGCAGAAATCAGGCTGGCTTTCTGGGAGATATCCTGGGTGCGGATATCCTCCGTAACATCCATGCCGTTCATCAGCATATGCTGCATGCCCTCCTGGTCATATTCAATGGCCACGGTCAGCTCATCAATATAACGATTGACACCGTCCACATCCTTTGGGCTGACACCCCACAAGTCCATGAAATAGGCAACGGTGCGATAGATTGCGCCAGTATCCACATACCGGTAGCCCAGTTCCTCTGCCAGGCGGCGGGCAATGGTGCTTTTACCGGCACCGGCGGGGCCGTCGATGGCCACGGAAACAGTTTTCATTACAATCATCCTCTTTATTATTGTTCAGTACGCAGGGCTGCCAGTGCAGCGGCTTCCCTTGCAGAAATCTCTCCGGCAGTAAGGCCCAATGCCCTGCCAACCTCCTCGGCGCTCATGGGCAATCCCTTGTCCAGTCCAAAGCGCATGGTCAGAATCTGTGCATCCTGGGCATCCAGCTGAGACAGCAGTTCACCGATGCGCTGGCGCATCTGGAAATAGGCCGTGTCCTCCACCGGCATTTCGTCTTCGGCAGAGGTTTCCTCCGGCTGTGTCAGCTTTTCCGCCTGCTGGAGCAAAAGAATGTCGGCAAGTGTTTTCTGAATGCTCTGGGCCTGCTCCGGAGTGATGCTCAGTTTAACCGCCAACTCCTCCACAGTGGGATTGCGGCCAAGCTCTGCCAGCAGCGCTTCGTCCGCCGCCCTGTAATCCTGCAAGGATTTTTTCATTTTCTGGCTGATTCCGTTGCTTCTTGCCTGAAGCACCATAGCCTTGCTCAAAGCATTGCCAATCATCCGGTCACGGTAGGCGGCATACTCTCCGCCAGAATAGCTTTGGATGGCTTCCCAAAGGCCGATATTCCCCTCTTGAATCAAATCCAGCAGCAGAACCATTTTTCCAGCCAACTGGGATGCGATTTCAACAACCCGGCTCAGGCCAAGGTCGGCAAGCTGCCGGGCTGCCGTATCGTCGCCAGCAAGAAGGGACTCGGCAAGAAGACGCTCGTCCCCAAAACCGGGGAGGCCGGCAATCTCTTCCAGGTAAAGCCGAAGCGGATCCCCCTCCTCCATTTTTTC
>UROL01000151.1 GCA_900549495.1 uncultured Eubacteriales bacterium
GTCCGGGGCCGATGGAGAGGTAAATCAGCAGAGTGAACACCAGGGCGAAGCGTTTGCCCACCTGGGCGGACAGCTTATCCAGTCCGTCGAACCGGGCCACCACCACCACGCCCAGCACCGGAAGAACCACCGCTGTCATCAAGAAGCCTGCCATGGCTGCCGGGGTACTGCTTCCGGCGTTCTGTCCCAGGAAAGGGGGGAAAATCAAATTTCCGGCCCCAAAGAACAGGGAAAACAGCATAAAGCTCACCAATAGCATATTTCGTTTTGTTAATTTCATTTTCTGTCTCTCCTTTTCCATAAAAAACAAGCCCCGTCTCAAAACTTTGAGACGGGGCTTGTAACATACAAGTCTCGCGGTACCACTCAAATTGTGCGGAAAAAAGCCGCACCTCTTCAGGCTCCAGCAAGCCCTAGGCACTGACGTAGCCTGCACGAAAATCCCTACCGGTGGGGGCACTTTGGGGATTTCAGCTCGGAAGGGATGGGATATGCTGCCGCGGCCCTGCCGGGCTTCCACCATCCCCGGCTCTCTGTCTGGATTCATCGGCAAATCCGTCTTCGTCATCGCTTTTTCTATTCACTTGCCCGCATCATATCACGTTTCCCCCTCCCTGTCAAGGTTTTTTAATTACGCTTTGGGCGGGTTCCTATACGGTAGGTGCCCTGCCCCGCCCGGTATCGTTTTTGCGGTGGAAACCGGTTTCGGGTTATGCTTTGGGCGGGTTCCTATACGGTGGTTCCCTGACCCGCCCGGTATCGTTCCCCGGTGGAAACCTGAAGTTTTTTGAGCGGTACGATGAATGGTGTAAGCCCTCCCGTCTCCCTCCCTGAGGGAGCTGTCGAGCGAAGCGAGACTGAGGGAGTGTCCTTCGATGGTTGATTGGAGCCTACGGTATACAAATAGCCTTTTGGCTCTGAAACTTTCGACCCGCTACGTTCACCGTACTACACTCCCTCAGTCTCCACGACGATTGCATGCGTTACAATAACCTGCTGTCCCTGTTCCAGTCCTTCCGGGCGGCCTTCTCCATTGAAAATCCGGAGGCGCTGTCCCAGTATGGCCTGGACGACCCGGTGTGCACCATCTCCGTCACCGCCCAGGGACAGGAGGAAATCCGCCTGGTGCTCACCCTGGACAGCGAGGACTTCCCCACCTTCACCCTGGCCCTGTACCGCCACAACGGCACCACCTGCCTGGCCACCGTAGACGGCACCCCCACCGCCTACGTCACCCGCACCCAAACCGTAGACCTCATCGAAGCCATCCATCAGATTATTCTGGATGGCTGACCCCTCGCTCCATGCCAGCAAGCCCGCCGGAGGAAACGCCCCCGGCGGGCTTTTTGGGCGCAAAAAGGCCCCTGTGATGTGGGGGTCACAGGGGCGCAGGATTAGAACGTCAGGGTGCCGGAGGTGATGCGTTCGCCGCTGATGCGGTCGAAGAGCATGACGGCGTCGCCGGAGATGCTGAGGCGGATTTTCTCACCCAGCTTGAACAGGGTATTGCCGAAGACCACACCGGTGAGCAGGAAATTGCCCAGGCGAATCTTAATGGTGGACTCCATGCCGGTGGGCATGGCACCGTAGATTTCTCCCTCCAGCGGGCCGTTGGGGTCGATGTGCAGCAGCTCGGGGCGGATGCCCAGCACCAAGTCCTCGTTGGTCAGCACCGGCTCTTCCATCATGGCATCGTCCTGCTCATTCACCATGGAGATGTGGTAGCGGAACACTTCGTCCTTATTGCCCTTCTCCACATAGCCCTTCTGGGCGGCGGCCTCCTTCTGGGCGGCGGCTTTTTCTGCCTTGCGCCGGTCCCGCTGGGCGAACCACTGCGCCAGGTTCAGCTGCTGGCTGGGGGTGAAGGTGGCCTTTACCCCCTCCAGGATGGTCAAATCCAGGCTGCCGTCGGCCCTTTGGCCGCCCTTTGCCTCCACGAAATTGACGGAGGGGTTGCCCACAAAGTCAGCTACGAACAGGTTGTTGGGCTTGGCGTAGACGGTCAGCGGTGCATCGTACTGCTGGAGCACGCCGTTGTTAATCAGGCAGATTTGGGTGGCCAGGGTCATGGCCTCCATCTGGTCGTGGGTGACGTAGACGAAGGTGGAGCCGGTCTCCAGGTGCAGCCGCTGCAATTCGTAGCGCATTTCCAGCCGGAGCTTGGCATCCAGGTTGGACAGGGGCTCGTCCATAAACAGCACCAGGGGCTCCGGGGCCAGGGTACGGGCAATGGCCACACGCTGCTGCTGGCCGCCGGAGAGCTCGGCGGGGTAGCGGTCCATGAACATGCTGATTTTTACAATCCGGGCCACCCGGCGGACGGACAGGTCGATTTCCTCCTTGGTGAGCTTCCGGACGGAGGTGACGGGCTTTCCCTCCCGAATCACCTGGAAGTCCTTGGTCACCAGCTTGGCGGCCATGGCGGCCTCTACCTTGGCCTTCAGGGGGGCAATTTCCCCGGACATATCTCTGGGCTTTTCCAGGCGGTAGGCGAAGAGCTTCTTGGCGGTGTACTGGGAGATGGTGAAGGCATCAATCAGCTTGATAATGGCCTTCTTCTCGTCCAGCTTGCCCTTCTTGTCCCGGCATTCCTCCAGCACCTTGGTCACGTCCTCGGGGCGGGAGAGGATTTCCGCCAGCCGGGCGGCATTTTTGATTTCGAAATTGTACAGGGGCATCTCCTCTTTGATATTGGCCAGGCCGAAGGAGATGTTCTGGTACACGGTCATGTTGGGCCACAGGGCGTAGTTCTGGAACAGGAAGCCCACCTTCCGCTTGTTGGCGGGGATATTGATGCCCAGGCGGCTGTCAAACACCACCTTGTCGCCGATGGTGATGCGGCCGCTGGTGGGGGTTTCCAGTCCGGCAATCATCCGCAATGTGGTGGTTTTGCCGCAGCCGGAGGGGCCCAGCAGGGTGACGAATGCGTTATCCTTGATGACCAAATCCAGGTCGTCCACTGCGTAGAACTTACCCCAGTGCTTGGTCACATGCTCCAATCTGATTTCGGGCATGGTATTAACCTCCTATTCCTTCGTCCAGGCTTGCGCCGGTAATCTTGTTGACAAGGGTGTTGCACACCAGAATGGTGACAATCAGCAGCAGATTGATGCCGCTGGAAAATGCGTACAGTCCCATTTCATCGAAATAATCCAGGGTGGTGGAGAGGATGAAGCCCTGGACACACAGCAGCATAAACAGGCTCAGCTCTCTCAGGCAGGTCATAAAGGGCAGCAGGTAGCCGCTGATGATGGAGGATTTCTGAATGGGGATGATGATGCGGGTCATTCGCTTAAACCAGGGGATGTCCTGGATAATGGCGGCCTCTTCAATTTCGCCGGAGAGCTGGAGCATGGAGTTCAGGGCGTTCCGGCTGGCGAAGGGGATATACTTGATGGTGCCCACAACAATCAGCAGGGTATAGGTATTGAACAGGTTGATTTTATCCGTGGAGAACAGGATGAAGAAGGCGGCGCCCACTGCCAGAGAGGGCATCAGATAGGGCAGGAAGGCCATGGAGTTGACATAATTGGCCCATTTGCTTCGTCTCTGCTTGGATACGGCGTAGCCAATCAGGGTGCCGATGGTGCCGGCAATCAGGGCGCAGGCAATGCTTACCAGCATGGTGCCCCGGAAGGCGTGCCAGATGGTCTCATTATACAGGATGCCCTTCTGACCGTACATGCCGTTTTCCGTGATGTTCTCGTTGGTGACCCACCATTTTGTGGTGAGGTTGTTGGTATTTCCGGTATACAGGAAGGAGTAGTCCCCGGGGTTGGGCAGGAAGGTTTCAAAGGCGAAGGACACAATGGGGAAAATACTGGTGAAGAAGGTGATGAACACCAGCAAAACAGCGATGATGTACTTGCCGTATTTGCCCAGATTGATTTTGGAAATCTGGCCGGACTTGCCGGTGACGGTGGTGTAGCTCTTCCGGCTGGTGAGGCTCAGCTGGTTCAGCAGCATAATGGCCACGCCGAAAATCATCATAATGATGGCCAGAATAGAGGCCTCACCGGTGTACTTGGAGTTCATGGACACATACTTGGTGGACAGGGTGGTCAGGCCCAGGTAATGGGGCACCGGGTAAGAGCCCATGGCGCTGCCGAAGACCAGCAGGATGGTGGACAGAATGGCGGGCTTGACCATGGGCAGGGTAATCCGGGTCATGGTGCGCCATTTGGGGGTATCCAGGATGGTGGCAGCCTCCTCCAGGTTGGCATCCATGTTGCGGAAGATGCCGCCAATGAGGATATAGGCGAAGGGGGCGTAGTGCAGGCCCAGCACCACCAGGCTGGGGAACAGCCCCTGGCACCACCACTTGGGCATGGTAATGCCGAACAGGCTGGCAAGCAGACCGTTGGAGGTGCGGGTGACGGTGTTGGAGTTGAACAAATTCTGCCACACCACGGCCAGTGTCCACTGGGGCATGATGTAGGGGAAGATGAAAATAGAGCTCAGATATTTCCGCCAGGCCAGGTTGGTTCTGGTTATCAGAAATGCGAAAATACCGCCGAAGAGGATGGATACCACGCAGGTGCCCACTGCCAGATACACGGTATTGAACAGGGGAATCCACAAATTTTTCTTGGCCATGCGGCTGGTGAACAGGTCTGTGTAGTTCACCAGGGTAAAGCCGCTGGTCTGGCCGGTGAGGTGGGCATCGATGGTGCCTGGGTGGATGGTGAGGGTATCCTTGACAATGGCCACAATGGGGGCCACGGTGGTGATGGTCACCACAATACCCAGCACCAGAAGAATCACATTATAAGGCTTGGACAGGAAGGTGCCCACCTTATTCAGCCAAATCCGAAAGGGACTGGCTGCCAAAGTTTGATTTTTATTCATGGCGCGCTCCTTTTTTAGTGACGCTTTTAGCTTGTACCTATACGGTAGGTGCCCTTGCCCACCCGGTATCGCTTCTGCGGAGGAAACCGGGGAGTTGGTTACGCTTTGGGTTGGTTGAATGGTGAAATGTAAAACTCTCTGAGTTTTCGTAGGGGCGGCTATCAGCCGCCCGAAAACTTCCGAGACTGAGCTGCCGGTT